>VXRS01000039.1:3412-9036 GCA_009838385.1 Dehalococcoidia bacterium
TCGGCCAGCGCCTTCAGGTCGTCGTAATCGCGGCCATCGCAGCGAACGGCGGTGCCGCCGATCTGGCCTGCCAGCTTCTCCAGGTTCTCGACGCGGCGGGCGGCGACGATGACGTCGGCGCCGTGCTCGGCGAAGCGCTCGCTGATGGCCCAGCCGATGCCGCTCGAGGCCCCCAGGACGACGGCCTTCTTCCCTTCCAGCAGCTTCATCCAGTCATTCTCCCCACACTCGCCCGTCATTGCGGGCTATACTCTGCGGCAGGATACGCGAAGGCGCGGAACCGGTCGGCTCGCGTGTGCGTTGCAGCCCGGGAGAGCGCGAAGGAGCAGGCTATGCCGAGAGTGAGTGAAGTCGGCGGCATGGAGGGGTTTGGCGGCGTCTACGGGCACCGCCCCGACCTCTTCAAGGGGTTCATGTTCAACTACGGCGTGCTGTGGTCCCACAGCACCCTCGATCCCCTCCTCAAGGAGCTCATCAGGCTCTACTCGTCCAACACCAACGGATGCCGATACTGAATCCCCGCACGTACTGCTGCGGCGCAGCAGGAAGGCATGACGGAAGAGATGATCCAGCAGGCGCTGGACTTCCGGAACTCGGACCTCCCCGAGCGCACGAAGGTCGCGCTTGAGCTGGCCGAGGACTTCATCCTCAACCACGCCAACAACGTCGATGACGCGTTCATGGACCGGCTGAAGGAGCACTTCACCGAAGACCAGATCGTCGAGCTGACGATCGGCATCGGGATCTGGGACTCCGTGCACAAGTTCAATAACGTGTTCGACGTTCCACCGCCCGTTGAGGACGGCCTGTTCGTCCTCGAGCGTCTGGCCGACGCCCCCGAGGACATGCAGCATCTGATCACGCACCTCGACGGGAACGGCAATCCCATGGATCGCTGGGAGCCGGCCGAGGCGGAAGCCGCGGGAGGCGCCTCCTAGGCGCTATCCCGCTACCACGTTGCAGTAGCCGGGGCGCGCGGCGTTATCGCCGTGCGCCCCGCTTGCGTCCGGAGCGAGTCGTGCGACTCGAGCGGACCTTCTGCCAGGCCGCGTAGATAACGCCCACGAGCAGGCCCGCCCCGAACATGATGAAGATGTACTCCACGGCCTGACCCTCGCCTAGGCCGGCACGCGGGGCTCGGGCCCCACGAACCGCTTCGGGAGGCGGACGGTCATGGCCGCCCCCCGGCCGTCCTCGTTGCGGGCGGCGACGGTGCCGCCGTGCGCCTGCACGAGGTGCTTCACGATGGCGAGGCCCAGCCCGGCGCCGTCGTCCGCGCGCGAGTGCTCGGCCTTGTAGAAGCGCTCGAAGACGCGGTCGAGATCCTGGGCGGCGATGCCGGGCCCGTCATCGCACACCTCGACGGCGACGAGCGGGTCCTCGTCGCGCACATCGATGGTGATGACGCTCCCGTCGGGGCTGAACTTGAGGGCGTTATCGAGCAGGTTGGTGACGATGCGGACGGTGGCGGTGCGGTCGGCCTCGACAGGGGGCGTGGCGCCGTCCGGTCCCTCGACGCGAACGTCGCAGGCTTCGAGCCGGGGCGCGAGGGCGGCCTGCGCCTCGGCCACGGACGAGGCCAGGTCCACGGGCTCGGGTTCGAGGTGAATCGCCCCGGACTCGATACGGGAGAGGTCGAGCAGCTCGTTGGTGAGGAGGGCCATGCGCTCGACCTGGTTGTGGATGCGGCTGAGGAAGGCGGCCTGCTCATCCCCTTCGAGGTCGCCCAGCTCAAGCGTCTCGACGAGGGCGCCGATGGCGGCGATCGGCGTGCGCAGCTCGTGGGAGACGTTGCTGATGAAGTCGCGACGGACGTGGTCGACGCGCTGGACGTCGGAGAGGTCGACGAGGACGAGGAGGGCGGCCCAGCTCCCTCCCTCGGCAACGGGCACGGCCAGCGCGCGCAGGGGCGTACGGTCGCGGCCGAAGGGCACGACCCTGGGCTGGGGGACGCTCTCACCGGCGAGGGCTTCGCGCACAAGCGCGTCGAACTCGTAGTCGCGCACGCTTTCGATGAGGGTGCGGCCGACGACCTCGCGTTCCTCCATGCCCAGGAGAGCGAGCGCCGCGGGATTGGCGTACTGCACGTCGGTGGTGGCGTCGACGGCCATGATGCCGTCGGCGGCGGCGGCGAGGGCCGCCTCCAGCCGGGCGTGCTCGGCGGTGATCGCCCGCGACGAGGCCTCGATCTCGGTGGCCATGACGTTGAACTCGTGGGTGAGCTGGGCGGTCGGCCCGGTGGTGCGCACGGCGCGCGCGGAGAGGCTGCTACCCCGCAGGGCGCGAGCCGCTTCGGCCGTCTCGCGGACGGAGAGGGCCACGGGACGCAGGAGGAGGTAGGCGCCAACGAAGGCGGCGGCGCCCGCCGCGAGCACGGTGACGGCGACCCAGAGGGCATCGCCGACGGTGGCGCCGACGATGGCGGCGGCAGAGGCCGCGAGGAGGCCGGCGATTCCGCTGGCGAGAGCCGCTCGCCCGGCGAGGCCGCTCACGGGGCTACCCTAGCCTTCGAAGAGGTACCCGCTTCCACGAACGGTGCGGATGCGCTCGGGATTGGCCGCATCGGGCTCAATCTTCTGGCGAAGCCAGCGCATATGAACGTCCACCGTTCGCGCGTCACCATTGAAGTCGTGCTCCCAGACCGACTCGAGGATGTGCTCGCGGGAGAGCACCTGGCCGGGATTTCGCAACAAGAATAGCAAGAGCTCGAACTCCCGCGGCTTCAGACGCAGTAGCTCGCCGGCTCGGCGCACCTCACGGCGCACCGCGTTCACCTCGAGATCCCCCGACTCGACGACGTCTTCGTCGGGAGGCGCGCTCTGGCGGGTGGGGGCGCGACGGAGGAGGGCGCGGACGCGGGCGAGGAGCTCGCGCATGCCGAAGGGCTTAGGCAGGTAGTCGTCGGCGCCCGTGTCGAGTCCGGCGACGCGGTCGCCCTCCCCGCCAAGGGCGGTGACCATGATGATCGGCACCTGGGTGTCGCGGCGCAGGGCGCGGCAGACGCCCATGCCGTCGACGCCGGGAAGCATCAGGTCGAGGACGATGACGTCGGGGTCGTGGTCGCGGGCCATGCGCAGGCCGTCGTCGCCACGGTCGGCGGTGAGCACTTCGTAGCCTTCGCGGCGAAGGTGGTGCGCCATCGAGAGGAGGAGGGCTTCCTCGTCCTCGACGACGAGCACGGTGGCCGTTGTGGCAGGCGCCGCAGTCATTCCGCTTTCAGACTCTTCCGACATTGTGTGAACAGCGCGCGATCGGCGGTCTCCCGCGATCGTCGCACAGGCTAGCTTCTCGTGCCGAGGCGACGCCGGGCGTGGGCGATGAGCTGCTCGACATCCTCCACCGGGTCGGGAATGTCGGCGTCGGGCGGGCTGATGGCGCGAACGATGGCGAGGTGTTCGATGGCGCGCACGATGACCCAGCGCCACATCAGCGGGATGTCGACGGGCGCGACGAGCTGGTACCCCCGCAGGTAGACGAAGGCCGCCAGCGGCCGGAACAGCCGGGTGATGACGCGCATGGCGGGGCTCGGATCGAGCGGCTCTCCCAGCCTCAGCAGCGCCACGGAGCGGGCGACATCCGACTCCAGGGGTCCGGCCGCGCAGAAGCCCCAGTCGATGACGACGCGGCGCCCTCCCGGCTCCAGCAGGATGTTCCCGGGGTGGAAGTCGCTGTGGCAGAACCGGTCGCCGCCTTCCAGTTCGGCGAGCGTTTCTTCAGCGATGGCGGTCAGGTGCGGGGGAACCTCGACGTTCCCGATCCACTCGCGAACGCGCTCGTGCACCGTCGCCAGACCATCGGGGGCGGGGAGCGCGTTCAGTTTCGCGTGGATCTTGCCCGTCTCCCAGGCCTCTCGCGTCATGAACCAGGGCTTGCGGCCGACCAGGTCGAGCAGGTTCTCCCCGTTGATGCGCTCCATGACCGTGCCCTCGCGGCCGGCCACGTGCAGCGGCTCCCCGATTCGGGGGGCGGGAATGCCGCCCTCAATGGCGGCGGGGATGGCGATGCGCTCCGGCTCGACGTTGCGCTCGTGCCCTTCGCGGAAGAGGCGCAGGGCCTGGCCGTCCTCCCACGCGAATATCTCGGCTTCGTAGCCCTCGCCGAGCTTCTCGAGGGTTTCGAGGTCGATGTCCAGGCCGTCCATCGTCAGGACCCGTCCTCGGTGTCGGCGAGAAGCGCCGCGGTGCCGCCCATGCGGCGAGCGATGCGGGCCGCTTCTTCCTTGTCGCCGGGAGCCAGCTCGCCGTCGAGCACGAGGGTACTGAGGCGCTCCTTGATGCGCGCGAT
This sequence comes from Dehalococcoidia bacterium, assembly GCA_009838385.1. Next base: position 7,697 of record VXRS01000039.1, read on the forward strand.
CCACGGCCCCGGTTCGCGGTCCAGGAGAACCATCAGCTCGCGGCCGTCGAGGGGGCTCTCGGCACGGAGCATGGCCGCCTCCTCGGCCTCGACGCGCTCGCAGGCGGCCTCCAGGCGGTCGTGGTACTCGTTGTCGTCGTAGGCGTGGCTAGCGTTGTCGGCGCGCTTGAGCGCGAGGAGGTCGCGCCAGTGCCCATCGAGGCGGCGCATGAAGCGGCGCACCAGGCGCCCGTCGTCGGGGTCGGGGCGGTCCATGTGGCGCCGCACAAGCAGGGAGAGCAGGGCGCTTTCGCGCTTGCCCAGGCGCAGCCGCTCGGCGAGCGCGTCCGTCATCTCGGCGCCCACGATCTCGTGGCGGTAGAAACCCCACTCGCCGTTCTTCTTGACGTGCCTGACGGGGGGCTTGCCGAGGTCGTGCAGGAGCGCCGCCCAGCGGCGGAGCGACAGGCTCTCGGGGTCGGTGGCGATGGCTTCGACGGTCGCGGTCGTGTGGCCCCAGACATCGAACTTGTGGAAGCGGTTCTGGTCGCAGCCGGGCATTGGGGCGAGCTCGGGCAGGACGTGGGGAAGGGCGCCGATCTCGCGCAGCGTCTCCAGTCCCTCCGCGGGATGCTTGCCGCACAGCAGCCGGTCGATCTCGGCGGTCACGCGTTCCTGCGAGAGGGTCTCCAGTAGCTCGACGGTGGCGGCCATGGCCGCCTTCGTCTCCTCTTCGATGGTGAATCCGAGCTGGCTGACGAAGCGCACGCCGCGGAGGATGCGGAGCGGGTCCTCGGCGAAGCGCGTTCGGGCATCGCCGGGCGCGCGGAGCAGGCGCCGTTCGATGTCGTCGCGCCCGGCGAAGGGGTCGCGCAGCTCGCCAGTGGCCGTGTTCCGGGCGATGGCGTTCACGGTGAAGTCGCGGCGGGCGAGGTCCTCGTCGATGGAGCTGCCGAAGGTGACGTCGGGCCAGCGGCTGCCGGCCGTGTAGCTGTCGCCACGGAAGGTCGTGATCTCGGCCATGCCCTCCTCGAGCAGCACACCCGTCGTGCCGAAGCGCTGCCCGATGGTGGCGACGGTCGCGCCCAGGGCGCGGCCGATCCGCTCGGTCTCGTCGGGGAGGGCGCTGGTCGCGTAGTCGGCATATTCGGCGTCGCCGCGGTCCCGAGGCACGCCTCGCAGCTCGTCGCGCACGAATCCTCCGGCCAGCCACAGCTCGTGTCCGGCCTCGGCGAAGGCGGCGATCAGGGCCTCGCGCGTCGGAGTCATGTCTCGATTGTAGAAGAGGCTCGCCACAACGAGGGTGAACGCGCTGTGAGGATGGCCAGCTAGGGGCTCGCCGGTGAGGGGCCGTCCTCGAC
>VXRS01000039.1:9136-11464 GCA_009838385.1 Dehalococcoidia bacterium
ATCGACTCGATCTGGGTGATCGACCACATCCTCCTGCCCTACAGCATCGGCGCGAAGTACCCGTACAACCTGACGGGGGAGTGGGCGGCCGGGCAGGGGCCGTGGTGGGACGCCTTCTCGATCATGTCGTACGCGGCGGCGCGGACGAGCACGGTCGAGCTGGGAAGCTGCGTCATCATCCTGCCGTACCGGCATCCGGTGCACACGGCCAAGATCGTGGCGACGATCGACCAGCTCTCCCGCGGGCGCGTGCAGTTCGGCATCGGCGTGGGCTGGATGAAGGACGAGTTCGACAATCTCCAGCTGGACTCGTTCCACCACCGGGGGGCGCTGGTGAACGAGCAGATCGAGGTGTTCAAGGAGGTCTGGGCGAACGACCCGGCGTCCTTCGACGGGGACTACTACCGCTTCCACGAGGTGAGCGTCACGCCGAAGCCGTTCCAGAACCCCCACCCGCCGCTCCTCGTCGGCGGCAACACCAACGCCGCCCTCGAGCGCACTGCCGCGCTGTGCGACGGCTGGCTCGGGATCAGCCTGCGGCCGCAGCAGCTCGCCGAACACCGCTCGCGGCTGCTCCAGCGCTGCGAGGCGCACGACCGCGACGGGAGCGACATGCCCATCGCGATGCTGCACGGCATCAACCTCACCGACGACCCCGACCACCGGGCCACGCTCGCCGACCACGAGCGCGCCCAGAGCGTGACGGGCACGATCGAGCAGGTGGTGGAGGAGTTGCGGGAGTTCGAGGAGGCGGGCCTGACGCACATCATCGCGTCGGCGCGCCGCTTCGGGCGGCCGGGGGGCGGGCTGCAGGCGGTCCTCGACGGCCTGGACACCCTCGCGCACGACATCATGCCGGCGGTGCGCAGCTAGGCCTTCCCGGCTAGATGGGGTGGGCGGTGAGGAACTGGACGCCCCGGGCGAGGACCTCGCCGGTGAAGACGGCGCCCATGCAGATGTAGAGGAGGCCGGTGGCGCTCTGCATGGAGCGAATCTGGGCGGTGCGGAGGGCGAGCACGGCGAGGACGAGGGCGAAGGCGAGGCCCACGCCGATGCGGAACCAGAAGAGCGGGTTGGCGAGCAGGCCGCCCTCGACAGGGTTGGCCGGGGTGGGGGTGATGCGCTCGGGGACGGCCGCGTTGATGGCGAGGAGGACGACCTGCACGGCGATGGTCCCGATCAGGATCCAGGCGAGCTCGCGCATGGGGCGCGCGGGGAGCGTGCCCTCGGTGAGGTACCAGTGGCCCCACGTCATCGAGGTGGAGACGGCGCCCATCGCGAGGGTGCCGGCGAGGAGGGCGAGGAGGACGCCCGCGTAGCCCCAGACAGGGGGCGAGAGCATCCCCGCGAGGAAGGCGACGCAGATTACGCCGACGACGGAGCCTCCGATGGCGACGATGCGCCCTATCGGGTCCCAGCCCATGAAGACCATGAAGGCGTAGAAGGCCGCGGTGCCGGTCACGACGAGCAGGAGGTCCTGCATCGGCGCGAACCAACCGGTGTCGATCAGGTAGCCGTCGACGTCGGGGCCGATATTGAGGGAGACGGTGAGCCAGTAGGCGAGTCCGGCGACGACGGCGGCGAGGCCGGACATCGTCAGGACGAACCCGCGGGTGACTCCGCCGCGCAGGTCGGCGGCGAGCGTGACCCAGAGGCTGCCGATGGCCAGCTCGATGAGGATGATGAGGAGCGTGTAGGGGAGCGCCTCCGCGTTCACGGCAGCGAGTGTAGCAGCGCCCCCGCTTGGGGCCTGCGGGACGCGTGTGTGCACGCCCTTCGCTATCCTGCCCGGCGGAGGCGCGTGTGAACGAACAGGTCGTCTTGATAACGGGGGCGTCCCGCGGATTCGGGGCGGAGGCGGCGCGGCGCATCGCGGCGCGGGGGAACCACGTGGTCGCGACGATGCGGAATCCCGAGCGCGACGGCCCGGCGGTGGTGGAGGGGCTGGAGGAGCGCATCTCGGCGGTACGGCTGGACGTGACCGACCCGGAGGGGGTGGAGCGGGTGGTGGGGGAGACGCTGGCGCGACACGGCCGCATCGACGTGCTCATCAACAACGCGGGGTATGGGCTCTACGGGCCGATCGAGGAGGTGTCGGAGGAGCAGGTGTGGCGGCAGGTCGATACGAACGTGCTGGGGCAGTGGCGGCTGGCGAAGGCGGTGTTGCCTTCGATGCGGGCCCAGGGGGCGGGGAAGATCGTGAACGTGAGCTCGCTGGCGGGGCGGGTGCCAGGGGCGTGGCTGGGGATGTATGCGGCGGTGAAGCACGCCGTCGAGGGGATGTCGGAGGCGCTTCGTTTCGAGGTGGGCCACACGGGCGTGCAGGTG
>VXRS01000230.1 GCA_009838385.1 Dehalococcoidia bacterium
GCCCCCGCCGTCCCCTCGAGGGCGTGCGCGTCGCCGACTTCTCCTGGTTCGGCGCCGGCCCCATCGCCGGGCAGACCCTCGCCTCCTTCGGCGCCGAGGTTGTCCGCGTCGAGTCCGAGGCCCGCATCGATTCCCTCCGCGTCGTCGAGCCAGCCGCCCTCAACGAGGACGGCTCGAAGATGACGGACACCTACAACGCCTCCGGCTACTTCAACAACTTCAACGCCGGCAAGCTCAGCTTCCTCCTCGACCTCAACACCGAGCGCGGCCAGGAGATCGCCTACCGCCTCGTCGAGCGCTCCGACATCTTCATGACGAACTTCACCCCGCGTGTCCTGGAGAAGTGGAACCTCCTCTACGAGCACGTCTCCGGGGCCAACCCCCGCATCGTCGCGGGCTACGCGCCCATGCAGGGCATGGTCGGCCCCCACCGCGACTTCCTCGGCTTCGGCGCCGTCCTCACGCCCATCACCGGCATCAGCGAGCTCTCCGGCTTCCCCCACCACCCGCCTATCGGCATCGGCACGAACTACCCCGACTACGTCGTCAACCCCGGCCACCTCGCCTTCGCCCTGCTCGCCGCCCTCCGCCACCGCGACATAACCGGGGAAGGCCAGCTCGTCGAGATGCCCCAGATCGAGTCCGTCGTGAACGCGCTCGCCCCCGCCATCCTCGACTACACCGCCAACGGCGTCGTTCAGACCCGCGCCGGCAACCGTAACCCCGTCGCCGCCCCCCACGGCGTCTTCCGCTGCACCGACGACCCCACCTCCGAGGGCTCCGAGGACCGCTGGATCGCCATCGCCTGCCGCACCGACGAGCACTGGGCTGCCGTCTGCGACGCCTTTGGCCAGGTCGGGTCCGCCAGCGACCCCCGCTTCGCCACCCACGAGGCGCGCAAGGCGAACGAGGACGCCCTCGAAACCCTGGTCAGCCTCTGGACCGCCGACCGCCGCGCCGAGGACGTCATGGCCGACCTCCAGGCCCGCGGCGTGCCCGCCGGCGTCGTCCAGAACGCCCAGGACATCCTCGACAAGGACCCGCACGTCCGCGACCGCGCCTACTACCAGTACCTCGACCACCCCGAGACGGGCCGCAGCGCTTACGACGGCCCCTGCGCGCGCCTCAGCGAAACGCCCGGCTTCCACGCCGCCCCCGCCCCGCTCTTCGGCCAGCACACCGACGAGGTCTGCCGCCGCATCCTCGAGCTCAGCGACGACGAGGTCGCCACCCTCCTCGTCGAGGGCGTCCTCGCCTAACGACGCGAAGGGCTTACGACCCCTTCGCGCTCCTGCTGAGGAGCCGGGAATCCTTCCCCACAATCGCGAGCCAGCGCAGCGCCATGGCCACTCGTTGCCAGGCTTCGGCTGCGGGCTCGTCCCCGGTCAGCTCGTCGAGATGCACGTCGATCCCGCATCGCTCGGCAAACGCAGCGACAAAGCTCTCCGGACTCTCAAGATCGCGCGTGGTCAGCGTGATGGTGCAGGTCCCCGCGTTCACCAGCAGCTCCGCTCCCAGGCTCGGGGGCATGACGCTGGGCCAGGCCTGCGCTATCCAGAGCGGGCGGGGAGCAGGCTGCTCGATCCCCATGGCCTGCAGCACAATCGTCGCCCTGCGAATCTTCTCCTCAATGTGGCCTACGGGGTCGTCAGACAAGACGGAATCGCCAGCCTCGGCAGCCTCCCGCACATACGACCGCGCGTCGCCCTCGCTCATGCGGCGATTCTACCCCGCTCCTGGCCTCCCACTCGTCGAGGGGTTTGGCTCAGGAACCTGCGGCCAGCGCGTCCGTTTCGGGCTCAGAGACTGCCGGTTCCTCGGCCGGCTCGGGCTTCTCCACCGCAAGCTTGGGAGCAGGTGGGGTCCACGGCTTCAGCCCCTGCACGACCTCGCGGTAGAACTCGTCCACCAGCTTCTCCATGTCTTTGACGAAGTTCCCCGACCCTGATCGCCGTTTCGTTCCTACCCTGCTGGTTTGGACTACGGTGAACGATCGCGGAGGACGATCCGTTCCAGCGAGTACGCCCTTAGGGTCGCTGCGGATAGCTCCCAGCAACTCCGCGGAGGTGAACTTGATCCACTCGAAGGAGACATCAATACGCAGAGAGTCCGAGGCTGAGCGGAGTTGGCGCAGCAGCCAGTTCAGTCGGGCAGTTGAGCGAGCCAGGTCTGGTGCTGCCACAGTGACTGAGGCGGAAGCCATCATGGAGTTCAAGTCTGCGCTGATTTCAAGTGGTGCAACCGCGTTAGGAATCGCGATCTTCCCGGAGAGCGTTCCCTCGTCCACCAATTCCTTGGCCAGAGCCGTGGTTCGCACCGTTGGATCCCTAGCCTCTCTGCGCGTGAGCACTGGATGAACGTCGCCTCCAAGACGGGCCGCGAGACTGAGGCTGATGTGCTGTAGGAGCTGCTCCCAGCGCACGGCAACGCTGGTCGCCGTGTCGTCTCCTCGACGCAACGTCCCTTCCCGCAAGGCCGTACGAAGCGCCGTCCAGTCGGGCCCCATGTCGTCGAAGGCTCGCGCCCCGGACCCCTCGTACTGTAGGTAGCGGATGAGCTCACTAAGGATCCAGTCTTGCTCGGGGTCTTCGATGCCGATGTGGTCGTTCGCAACTAGAGCCGTGGAGAGAATCCGAGCCCAGGAAAGGTGGTAGAGCGGAACCCTCCCGTAGCGGACTTTGTTGACTGCGACCGGGTGTTGGCCGTAGACGGAAGCAATCTCGTTGCTGATGGTGAGAAGGCCATCAAAGCCCTCCTGCTTCACAACATCCAGGTAAGCCTCGACCTGCTCCTTGTCGAGTTCTGCCTTGCCCGTCTTCACTTCGACGACGAGCGTCCACGCTCGCTTTCCACGAACAACGCGGACCACGCCGTCGACGCGCACCTTCCTTCCATCCGCAAGTTCAAACGGCACTTCGCAGAATGCAGAGACCTTGCCTGCGGGCGCCCCTAGCGGCTTCAGAAGTTCACGTTCGAACTCATGCACGGCCGTCAGGACAGCCAGGAGCGCTGAGGTTGCGCGTCTCTCCTGCTCGTCCTGTCCGCGGATGCCCGAGATGGGGATGAGTCGCGCCTCGTGCCAGTGTTCTTCGCTCATACCAGTAGGACTCCTCTACACAAACGCCGGAGTTATAGCAGAACTGTGTCTGCCCCGCTCCTACCCCCGCCCCCGCGTATCATTGCCGCTCTCACTCACACCAGCGGGTCACGCCCGCCAATCTGACTACGCACGGAGGACAGCGCCATGGGACTGCGCACGCCGGCCGAATACCTCGAATCGCTCAAGGACGGTCGCACCGTCTACTACCGCGGCGAGCGCGTCGATGATGTGACCACCCACCCCGTCATCTCCAAGGCCGCGAAGCACGCCTGCGTCGACTACGAGATGGCCGAGGAGCCCGAGTTCAAGGACCTCACCATCATCGACGAAGAGGACGAGCCCTACGCCCGCTACTTCAAGGTCCCAAAGAGCAACGACGACCTGCTCAAGCGCTCGCAGCTCATCGAGGCCTCCACCGCCCGGGGCAAAACCCTCGTCCCGCTCGTGAAGGAGATCGGCAGCGACGCCCTCTTCGGCCTCATGCGCATCACCCGCGCCGTCGACCAGGCCCGCGAGACCTCCTACCGCGCCCGCGTCGACGAGTTCTACCGCCACTGCCGCGATAACGACCTCACCATGTCCGTCGCCCAGACCGACGTGAAGGGCGACCGCTCCGCCGGCCCCGGCGGCCAGCCCCATCCCGACTACTACCTCCGCATCGTCGACCGCCGCCCCGACGGCATCGTCGTGCGCGGTGCCAAGACCCACACCAGCTGCACGACGAACGTCAACGAGGTCATCGTCCTCCCCACCCGCGCCATGTCCGAGGCCGACGCCGACTACGCCGTCGCCTTCGCCGTGCCGCCCGATACGCCCGGCCTCAAGCTCGTCGCCAGCCCCTATGGCGGCTGGTCCAAGAACAGCTTCGAGAACCCTCTCAGCGCCGACCGCAAGATGATGGAGACCACCACCATCTTCGACGACGTGTTCGTGCCCAACGAGCGTGTTTTCCTCGCCGGCGAGCACGAGTTCGCCGCTCCCCTCGCCCTCGGCTTCGTCGAGTACCACCGCTTCACGGCGGTCTCCTACAAGCTCCCCCTCGTCGACGCGCTCGTCGGCGCCGGGCAGCTGATGGCCGACATGAACGGCATCACCCGCGCGGGCCACATCCGCGAGAAGCTCGTCTGGCTCGTCAGCTACGCCGAGACCGTCCGCGCCCTCATCGAGATGGCCGCCGCCCGGGGCGCCCCCGACGAGGAGGGCATCTACGCCCCCGACGCCATGACCACGAACATCGCCAAGTACCACTTCGCGCACCACTACCACGAGGCCCTCCAGCACGTGCAGGACATCTCCGGCGGCTCTCTCGTGACCGCCCCCGGCCTCGAGGACTTCGAGAGCGCGGATACCGGCGACCTCCTCCGCCACTACCTCGGTGGCCGCGAGGGCGTCGACGGCGAGGCGCGGATTCGCGCCATGAACATGGTCAGCGACCTCACTACCGGCGATTTCGGCGGCTACCATGCGGTCCTCGCCATCCACGCCGAGGGTTCGCTCGAAGCGGAGAAGCTCATGATCGCCCGCGCCTACGACGGCCGCCGCACCCTCAACTACGCGAAGCAGCTCGCCGGGATCGAGTAATGGCAGCGACGCTCCTCCTGACACGCGAGCAGATTCGGGAGGGCGTCAGCGCGCTCGCCGCCCAGGTCGCCGAGGGCTTCCCCGCGGGTGAGATCCCCATCGTCTGCGTCGACATGGCCGCGCGTCGCTTCTCCGCCGACCTCGCCGCCCTGCTCGAAGGGGAGCACGGGCGGCTCTGCCGGATTACCCATGTGCGCCCGAAGGACCCCATCCCCGAGCACGTCATGCGTGACTTCAACCTCGTCGTCGACACGCTCTTCGACACGGGACGGACGTTCCAGCTGCTCGAAGCCATCCCGGGGATGCGCACCACCCTCTGCGTGAAGGCCGATATCGACCCGAGGCTGTGGCGCCTCCCCGACTGGTGGGCCTACCTCGTGCCCAACGTCTACATCCACGGTTACGGCCTCGACGACTCCGACGGGCTCAGCCGCGACCTTGACGACATCCTCACCGACGAGCCCGTCCCCGCCGGCGTCACCGTCGTGTCGCGCATCGAGGTCAAGGCCCCGATCTAGGCGGCATCGCCGCGCTCCCCAGCCCTTTCTCTGCCCGGTACACTGCCCCCGTGGCGAGTCTTGAGATCCCGCTGTTCCCGCTGCGCGCGGTGCTCTTTCCGGGGCACGAGCTGCCCCTGCAGATCTTCGAGGAGCGCTACAAGACCATGACCCGCGAACTGCTTGAGAGCGGCGGCGTCTTCGGTGTAATCCTCATCAAGCACGGGCGCGAGGTCGGCGGCTCCGCCGTCCCCTACGACGTGGGCACGACCGCCGTCATCGAAGAGCACCGCGAGCTCCCGGGCGGACGCTTCCAGCTCGACACCCGAGGCCGCGACCGCTTCCGGCTCGTGCGTATGCTCGAACCCCGCCCCTACCCCTACGGCGAGATCGAGTTCCTCGACGACGCCTACGACCCCGCCGACGTGCAGCTCAAGGCCGCCTTCGAGACGGCCCGCGCCACCTTCCCCGTCTACCTCCGCCTCGCCCTCGCCCTTTCCGACCAGTGGGCCCGCGACCTGAGCCTGCCCCGCGAGCCGCACCGCTTCGTCAACACCGTTGCCCCCTGGCTCCAGGTGGAAGAAGAGGGCAAGCAGCGCCTGCTCGAGCTGGAGTCCGCAGCCGACCGCCTCGGCCAGCTCGCCGAGCAGCTCGACGGCCTCATTTCCCGCATCCGCGAGCAGGTCGATACGCACCACCGCCAGCGGTTCGCCAGCCTGAGTGCCATCAGCTAGAGCGGTCTCGCGGGCACTCGGTGCCCATCCCGGCGTCGCGGTGCTCTGGGGCGTGGTGCTGGCCGCCGCCGTAACCCTCGCCGTCTTCGCCGCCCTCAACGATCGCCTCCCCGGCGACCTCTCCGCTACCCGCACGGTCCAGGACTGGCCCTTCCCCGGCGAGCCCTTCGCCGACACCCTCCGCTTCCTCAGCGGAACCGAGTTCGTCGTGACGATCGGCGCCGTCCTTGCGGTAGCTGCCTGGCTTGCCGGACGCCGCCGCCCCGCCCTTGCCCTCGCCGCCGGCCTCGCCGTGATGGTCCTGCTGCAGTTCGGCGTGAAGGAGATCGTCGACCGGCCCCGCCCCTCGCCGGACCTGGTCGATCTGCGCGCCGGGTTCACCAGCCCCAGCTTCCCCTCCGGCCACACCATGAGCCCGAGTTACCTCTACGGCTTCCTTGCCACTGCCGCCTTTGTCTTCCCCCTCACCACAAGAGTGCGAGCGGCAGCCACGGGGGCAGTCGTCGCTTTCCTCGTGCTCGGTGGGCTCACCAATGTATGGCTCGGCGTTCACTGGACCAGCGATGTCGTGGGCGGCTACCTCTGGGCCGCCGCTGTCCTCGTCCCCACCGCCTGGATCGCCTTCCGCAACCGTCTGTAGTCCTTCCTCGCGTACACTCCGCACTCGTGGAGATTGATGTCGCCCTCAGGGCGGCCGCCGCCATTGCCGGAGCCGCTGCGCTCGGTCAGATCATCTCCCGCCGCTTCCCCATCCCCCTGCCCCTCTTCCTGCTCGCCGCCGGCCTCCTGCTCGGCCGCGACGGCCTGAACATCGTCCGGTCCCACGAGCTCGAGGATCTCATCCGCATCGTCGTCGTCCTCGCCGTCGCCCTCATCGTCTTCGAGGGGGGCACGGCGCTGCGGCTCGCCTCCCTCCGCACCCTCGCGCCCGTCGTCCGCAACATCATCGTGCTCGGGCTTCTCGTGACCCCCACCGTCGGCGCTTTCGCCGCCTGGGTTTTCCTCGACTTCGATTGGCGCATGGCCTTCCTCTTCGGCGCCCTCGTGAGCGTCACCGGACCGAGCGTGCTCACCCCCCTCCTCCGCTCCATCCGCGTCGACGATCGCCTCCGCGACATCCTCGCCAGCGAGGGCGTCATCATCGACCCGTTCGGCGCCCTCCTCACGCTGTTCCTCCTCGAGATCGTCCTCGCCGAGACGCTCAACGTCGCCGGACCGACCTGGTGGGTGATCGAACGCCTGCTGATCGGGCTGGCGGTGGGCGCGGGAGGCGCGTTCGTCGTCTGGCTGCTGTCGCGCACCGTGAAGCGGCTCGGCGGCCGCGAGATGGCTCTCTTCGTCATCGGAGCCGCCGTCGCCGCTTTCGCCGTGGCCGAGTCGCTCGCGCACGAGTCCGGACTGGTGGCGATGGTCCTGATGGCCATCGCCATCGGGAACCTCCGCCTCCCCCAGCGCGAGCGCGTCGATGACCTGCAGGAGTCGGTCACCGTCTGGCTCATCGCCAGCGTCTACGTGCTCCTCGCCGCCGGCATCAGCATCGACGACCTCACCGGCCTCTGGCCCGAGGGACTCATCGTCGTCGCCATCCTTGCCCTGGTCGGACGCCCGCTCCTGATCGTGCTGGCCAGCATCCGCTCGGGCCTCAACTGGCGCGAGCAGGCCTTCCTCTCCGCGGTCGCCCCCCGTGGCGTGGTTGCCGCCTCCCTCGCCGGGGTTGTCGCCGTCGAGGCGAGCTCCCTGGCGGGGAGCGACGCCTCCCGCCTCGTCGCCATGGTCTTCGTCGTCATCCTTCTCACCATCGGAATACAATCCGCCTATGCGGGAGCACTCGCGCGACTCCTCCGGGTCCAGCCGATGACCACCGTTGTTGCAGGCGCAGGCGAGGTCGGAAGGCGTGTCGCCACCCTGATCGCGGGCTCGGGCGAGCCCGTCCTCGTCGTCGAAACGGACGAGGACGCGGTCATGCAGGCACGCGAGGAGGGACTCGAGGTCCTGATCGGCGATATCTCCGATACAGCCGTCCTCGAGAAGATCCGCCTCAACGAGGCGAAGGCTCTCCTGCTGGCCACTCCCGACGACGCCCGCAACCTGTTGGCCGCTCAGCTCGCCCGCTCGAAATTCAATTGCGAGTCCGTCTTCGTCCGCGTGAACGATGTCGCCAACATCGAGGCCTTCCAGAAGCTCGGCGTCGTGCCCGTGAGCCAGTCGGAGGCCGTTGCGTCCGAGCTCGCCCGCATGGTCGCCGGCCCCATGTTCCAGGACGTGCTCGCCCAGGTTGCCGAGGATGTCACCGTCGCCCGCGTCGTGGTCACCTCCGCCTCGGCGCAGCGCGAGATTCAGGCCATCCCCGAGCTTCGCGGGACCCTCGTCGTGCTCGTCACCCGCGGGAGCGACTCCGTCATCCCCAACGGCCGCACCGAGCTGCGCCTCGGCGACATTGTCACCATCTTCGGCAGCCTCCAGGACCTCGCCATTGCCCGCGGCGGTCTGTCCGTCGTCCCCGAGCCAGAGCCCATCATCTCGTAGCCGCGCCTGTCGGAAGTCGCTACGATCGAACCGTGAGGCTCCTGCTCCTGCTGCTGCTTCCGGGCCTTGTGGGCTTGATAGGACTGGTACTGCGCACCTGGATCGCGATGCGCATGGCCGAGCGCAACCGCATCGTCGATGCCACGGTCACCGATGTCCGCTCCTCGCCCGCCGATCCCGAGGAAGCGGCCTCCCGCTCTCGCGGTCGCTTGCGCCGCCGCGAGCCCCCGCCATGTGGCCGCCACAACCTCCACCTGCTCTTCCGCCTCGTCGGTGGGGAGGACAGTTGTCGTCACTGTGTGGCCATCGAGCGCGCCCAGTACGAAGCCGATGCCGCCGCCGCCGTCGATGCCGCCGAGCAGGCCCTGCGCGGCGACCGTTCCTAGCGGTTAGCGCGCAGCCACCGCCGACAGCCGCGCCCGTTCCACCTCCCCCGGAAGCGCCTCAAGGACGGTCGCGATGTCCGCTTCCGTCGTGCCCTCGCCCAGGCTGAAACGCACGCTCCCCGCCGCCCGCCGGATGGGTACGCCCATCGCCAGAAGCACGTGCGATGGTTCCCACATGGCGTTCGAGCAGGCGCTGCCGGTGCTCGCGGCGATTCCGCGAGCGTCCAGGCGCGCCACCAGGTCGTCCCCCTCGATTCCGTCGAAGGAGATGTTCAGGTTGTTCGGCAGGCAGTTCTCCTGGCAGCCGTTCGTCTCCGCGTCCGGGACTGCCGCCAGCACGCCCTCGCGCAGCCGTTCCCGCAGCGCCCGCACGCGCGCCGACCGCTCCCCTACGTTCGTGCTCGCAAGCTCCAGGGCCTTCGCCGTCCCCACGATGCCGGCCACGTTCTCTGTGCCGGCGCGCTTCTGCATCTCCTGGCCGCCGCCGAGCAGCAGCGCATGGAAGGGCGTGGCCCGCCGCAGGAACAGCACCCCGCTTCCCTTCGGCCCTCCGAACTTGTGCGACGATAGGCTCAGCGCATCGACCCCCAGCGTCTGCATGTCCAGCGGTGTCCAGCCCGCCGCCTGCACGGCGTCGGTGTGCAGCATCACCCGGTGGCGCTGGCGTGCCGCGTACTCCCGCAGGATGCCCGCCAGTTCCGAGATAGGCTCGATCGTCCCCACCTCGTTGTTCGCCAGCATCACGCTCGCCAGCACCGTGTCGGGACGAAGCGCCCGCTCGAATTCCTCCGGGCTGACGTGTCCGAACCCGTCGCACCCGAGCGTCGTCACTTCGAATCCGATCTCCTCGAGGAACTGGGCTGCGTGCAATCCCGCGTGGTGCTCGATTGCGGTCGTGACAACGTGCGAGCCCGCGCCCGCCCGGCGCATGGCGTAGGCGATGCCGACCATCGCCGTATTGATGGCCTCCGTGCCCCCGCTCGTGAAGAGCACTTCCGAGTTTCTCGCGTTCAGGCAGCTCGCAACCGAGTCCCGGGCGTCATCCACCGCCTGCTGCGCGATTCGCCCCGCCTCGTAGTGGCCGCTCGGGTTGCCGAACCGCTCGCCGAGGAAGGGCAGCATGGCTTCCCGCGCCTCCGGGCGCAGGGGCGTTGTGGCGGCGTGGTCGAGGTAAACCATCCGGCTCAGCCTAGCAGAGCCCCGCCTCCCGTTCGCTCGCGCCGGTGCGTCAGAATTCGTAGTAGAGCCCGAACTGCCCCGCCCCGATTGGCGCATCCGGCCCCGACGACGAGATGGCCACCACCCCCAGCACCAGCACCATGAACCCGAATCCGATCAGACACGACACCACCACCTGCAACGGTTCCGCCCCCGTCGCCGCCTGCACCGCGTAGATCATCGCCACCAGCAGGAGGGCCAGTGGCATCAGCGCGAACAGCGGGTAGAGCACCGGCAGGAACATCCCCATCGAGAGCGCCAGCGGCGCCGCCGCGTAGCCCATCGTTCGCACGATCGCCAGCAGGTCCACCTGCACGCGGAAGAACTGCACCATCAGCACATAGATCAGGAGCGCCGCCGCCCCGTACATCGCCGCCAGGAACAGCGAGCCCAGCAGGAACGAGTTGATGAACGCATTGGGCGGCGTGTAGCTCGCGCCCTCCCAGTGGAGCCAGGCGCCGAGGCCCGCGAGCAGGCAGGCCCCGCCCGCCACGATTAGCGACGAACCGAGCTCCCGCTCGTCGTCCCGCACTTCCTCGAAGACGCCCGTGTCGAGGAACACCATCCGCACGAGCCGTTCCAGCACGACCTTTCCGGGTCGCGGATCAATGCCGGTGACCCGGTCTGCTGCCCGCTGCAGGGCGCTGGAGAGAAAGTTCAGGAACCTCAGGCGCGTCTACCCCCTTCGTTCGCGAAGCTCCTCGCTGAAGCGAACGCGAACAATCGATCCGGGGAAATAGTCCCACGGGACAGCTTCGCACTCTAGCACAGGCCTCTACTGCTCAGGATGCCGCGAGCGGCCGCTTCTCGGGCATGCCGGGCCTTCTTGGATATCGCGACGGTGTTGCCCCCCGCTTCCGGAACAGCAGCACGCGCATCTGGCCCGCGACTTCGCTTCGCATCTGTTTCGTGCCCGTGTGCTCGCAGTTGAGCGCCTCCAGGGCGGTCCCTGCCTCCGCGAGCTCCGCCTCTCCCCTCGATCCCTTCACGGCGGCGATCGTCCCGCCGGTCGCCGCCAGGGGCGCGGTGTACTCCAGCAGCACCGGCAGGGGCGCGACCGCGCGCGCGATCACGAGGTCGGCCCGCTCCCGCAGCGTTCCTCGCCCCGCTTCCTCCGCCCGCTCCCCGTAAGCCGTCACGTTCGACAGCCCGAGCGCTTCCGCTATCTCCTCCAGAAGGTCCGCCCGCTTCCGCCGCGCCTCCACCAGGTGGACCTCCACCCCCGGCGCGACCGCTGCGATGACCAGCCCGGGAAAGCCGCCCCCGCTCC
>VXRS01000310.1:0-2989 GCA_009838385.1 Dehalococcoidia bacterium
GCGCTCCCCACGCGACTCGCCGCGCCGTAGGATTCGCCCCACCACTGCAGGAGGCACCCCATGACCGACACCCGCGCCTACGAAGGCCTCATCGCCGAGACCATCACCGTCCAGGGCGATGGCGGCGACTCCATCTACGCCTACTTCGCCCGCCCCCTGGGTGAGGGGCCGTTCCCCGCGATGCTCCTTCTCCACCACATCCCCGGCTGGGACGAGTGGTACCGGGAAACCGCCCGCCGCTACGCCCACCACGGCTACGTCACCATCTGCCCCGACCTCTACTACCGCGACGGCAGCGGAGAGCCCGAGGACGTCGCCGCCAAGGTCCGCGCCGAGGGCGGCGCTCCCGACGACCGCGTTGTCGGGGATGCCGACGGCTGCATCGCCTACCTCCGCTCCCTCCCCTACGTGACCGGCAAGGTCGGCGTCATGGGCACATGTTCCGGCGGACGCCACTCCTTCCTCGTCGGCTGCCGCTCGAGCGAGGGCGTCGACGCCGTCGTCGACTGCTGGGGCGGCAACGTCGTCATGCCCCCCGAGAATCTCTCGGAGCGGCAGCCCGTCGCCCCCATCGACTACACCGCCGACCTGGCCGCCCCACTCCTCGGCCTCTTCGGGGAGAACGACTTCAGCCCCACGCCCGATCAGGTCGCCGAGCACGAGGCCGCCCTCCAGCGCGAAGGGAAGGACTACGAGTTCCACATGTACCCCAACGCGGGGCACGGGTTCTTCTACTACAACTACCCCCAGGCCTACGCCGCCGAGGCCGCCGTGGACGGTTGGGAGAAGATCTGGGACTTCCTCGAGCGGAAACTGGGCTAGGGAGGGAACGCCATGTGCACCATGATCGCCGAGAAGGTCCAGATCGCCGGCAGCGGCAAGTCGCGCGACCGCTGGTTCCCCATCGCCCAGACCTACGTCTCCTTCGACCACCCCTTCCACCTCCAGCGCGAGCACGCCCTCAACCTCGACTTCGTGAACGAGGAGCTCGGCACCGGCGCCCGCGTCGCCGTCGAGCTCACCCCCGAAGACGCGCGCGAGCTCGCCACCACCATCCTGCGCCTCCTCGATGAGGGCGCCGAAGTCGAGGCAGGCCAGCAGTAACGCAGCCGCCCACGGACCAGGTCGAGATCGAGGACGAGGGGCCGCAGAGCCTGCGGCCCTGGGCCGCCTTCACCTTCCGCGACTACCGCTACCTCTGGGCCGCCGGCCTTGCCACGGTCGTCTCCCGCTGGATGCGCATCCTCGTCACTGCCCAGTGGCTCTTCGAGACGACTGGTTCTCCCGCCCAGCTCGGCCTCATCGGCGCCGTCCAGCTTGTCGTCCAGATCCCCGCCCTCCTCTGGGGCGGCGCCCTCGCCGACTACATGAACCGCAAGCACCTCGTGGCGGCCGCCCACGCCGTCACGTTCGGCGTGCTGCTCGCGCTGGGCTTCCTCGCCGCCGCTGGCACGCTCACCGTCTGGCAGGTCTACATCGCCATCGGGATCACCGCCGCCACCCAGGTCATCTCGCAGCCCGCCGCCGCCGCCCTCACCCCCACCGTCGTCCCCCGACGCCACCTCATGCTCGCGATCACCGGCGAGACCGCCACGATGAACGCCGGCTCCATCCTCGCGCCGCTCCTCTTCGCCGGCGTCGCCGAGGGCGTCGGGCTCACCGCCGCCTTCTTCGTCGCCGCCGGCACCACGGCCCCCGCCGCCCTTCTGCCCCTCCTCATCCGCGCCCGCGGCCAGGTCGAGCAGGTCGCCGAGGGTTCGACCGTGCGCCGCGTCTGGGAGGGCTTCCTCTTCGTCATCCGCCACCCCATCCTCCCCGGCCTCTTCCTCCTCGATATCGGCATCACGGTCGTCTCCTTCTACCGCGAGATCCTCCCTGTCATCGCCAAGGGCCTCTTCAAGGGCGGCGCGGGCGCCGTCGGCGTGCTCGGCTCGGCCAACAGCGCCGGGGCGGTGGCGGGCTCCTTCGGCGCCCTCTTCTTCGCCGGCTACCGCTCCAAGGGGATGCTGGTGATCTATGCCTCCCTGGGCTACGCCGTCGTCCTCCTCCTCTTCTCGAACGTGACCGCCCTCTGGGCGGGCGCCATCACGATCGCCCTCCTCGGACTCGCCGACGCGGTCACCGTCGCCGTCCGTCAGACCACCGTGCAGCTCACCACTCCCGACGACATGCGCGGCCGCGCCTCCGCCTTCCTCGTGCTCGCGGCCGTCACCGCGAACAACATCGGCACGCTCTGGGTCGGCCTCTGGTCCGCCTGGATCGGCGAGCGCGCCACCATGATGCTCGGCGCCTTCCTCGCGTTCGGCGCCACGCTGCTCATCTGGAGGCTCTGGCGCCCCCTCCGCGAGTACCGCTACCCCTGAGCCCGCCCCCTACCGGTAGGGGATGATCTGGGCATAGTCGACCGCGCTCTCGATGACCCGAGAGTAGGCGTAGTCGACCACCAGCACGTCCTTCATGATCGGCCCCAGCATCGGCCCCACGACCTCCGTGTGGTACGGATGCCGCGCGTACTCCTCCATCGCCTCGATCGAATCGACCTCCGCGATGAAGACCAGGTCGAACCGGTCCGTCGCCGAGCCGTAGTACGGCCCCGGCTTCCCCAGGATCCAGCGCCGGATGAACGGCTTCTGCCGCGGGAAGCGATCGAGCGCGAGCGTGAACTCCTCGATGTCCTCCTCGCTCGCGTCATCCTTGAACGCCAGACAGGTCACGTGCGCGATCGCGACGTTGTCGTCGCCCTCGCGCGGCGCCTTGTAGGCCACGGCGCTCTGCTGCACGGCCGTGAACTCGAAGTCCACCACCAGCACGTCCTCGATGATCGGCCCCATCAGCGCCGCCGCGTCCATGTGGAACGGGTGGCGCGCGTAGTCGACCATGGCCGCCGGCGAGTCCACCTCCACCGAGAAGGCGAGGTCGTAGTCTTCGCTGGAGATCGGGTAGTAGTTCCCGGGCTTCCCCGAGATCCAGCGGCGCAGCCCCGGCTTCT
>VXRS01000310.1:3089-11292 GCA_009838385.1 Dehalococcoidia bacterium
GATGCGGGCCGCTGGTCCAGCCTCTGGGTCTACGACCACTTCTTCCCGCCCGTCCCCAACCTCGGCAACGAGATCCCCACCTTCGAGGCCTACGCCCTCCTCGCAGGCCTCGCCGCCACCACCGAGCGCGTGCGCCTCGGCACCCTTGTCACCGGCAACACGTACCGCAACCCCGCCCTCGTCGCCAAGATGATCGCGACCATGGACGACATGAGCGGTGGCCGCATGAACGTCGGCATCGGCGCCGCCTGGTTCGAGCGCGAGCACACCGCCTTCGGCTGGCAGTTCCCCTCCCTCAAGGAGCGCCTCGACCGCCTCGAAGAGGCCGTCCAGGTCATCCGCCTCCTCTTCGAGAGCGAAGGCCCCGTCACCTTCGAGGGCGAGTACTACTCCCTCGACGACACCCCCTTCGAACCCAAGTGCATCCAGCAGCCCCACGCCCCCATCATGGTTGGCGGCGGCGGCGAGAAGCGCACCCTCCGCACCTGCGCCCGCTACGGCGACATCATGAACGTCGACGGCCCGCCCGACTTCGTCCGCCGCAAGATCGAGGTGCTGGAGCAGCACTGCGCCGACATCGGCCGCGACCCCGCCGAGATCAAGAAGAGCATCCAGCTCACCTGCGTCCTCCAGGACGACCCCGAGAAGGCCGCCATGTGGCGCGAACGCTACGGCGGCCACCTCACCCCCGAGGAACGCGAGCGCGACCTCGCCATCGGTCCCGCCGAGCGCATCGTCGAGGTGCTCCACCGCTACGAGGAGGTCGGCGTCGAGGAGGCCATCTTCGCCCGCATGCCCAACAACCCCCGCCTCTACCAGCGCCTCGACGACGAGGTCCTCAGCGCCTTCGCCTGACGCCCGCCACCCCTCCCCGAAGGCGTATCCTGATCCGTTACAGCGAGCCGTGCGCTCGACGGGAGCCGAACCATGAGGGCAGGAGAGAAGGCGGCCGAACGCCTCAAGACCGAGATCGACCCGCGCGAGTTCGATTCCCCCGAATACCGCAAGGACCCCTTCCCCGTCTACAAGCGCCTGCGCGACCACCGCCCCCTCTTCCGCGACGGGTTCCACGGGCGCTGGGTGCTGAGCCGCTACGACGACATCGTCGGCGTCTTCCAGGACAACGAGCACTACGACCGCGCCACCTATAACCCCGACGGCCCCTACAAGTTCGGCGAGCGCTCCGTCTTCGGCCCCAACATCCTCGAGTACGGCAACAGCCAGCGGCACCGCTGGATGCGCAACATCGTCGCCGACCAGTTCGTCGGCAACCGCCTCGGGGCCTTCATCCCTTACATCGAGATGATCGCCCGCGAGCTCCTCGACAAGATCGCCGAGAAGGCCGCCGACGATATCGCCAAGGGCTTCTCCGATACGGGCGAGGTCGAGCTGGTCAGCCAGTTCACGAACCAGTTCCCCGTGCGCGTCATCTCCAACATGCTCGGCCTCCCCCGCCACGATGAGGACACATTCGTCAGCTGGTACCAGCGCCTCATCTCCGGCATGGGCTCCGGCCAGTACTACGTCGACGGCATCCACGCCCGCGACGAGATCTGGGACTACCTCGAACCCATCATCGAAGAGCGCATGAAGAATCCCGGCGAAGACCTCGTCTCCCGCATCGTCACCGCCGAGCTGCAGGGCAAGCGCATGAACGTCGAGGAGGTCAAGGGCTTCGTCGCCCTCCTCCTCGCCGCCGGTGGCGACACCACCGACAAGGCCATCGCCAACATGTGGTACCACATGCTCTACACCCGCCCCGACCAGTTCGAGGAGGTCCAGCGCGACCACGCCCTCTGGACCAACGTCTTCACCGAGATGATGCGCTACGACCCGGTCGTCCACGGCCAGGGGCGGCGCACCACCTGCGAGATCGAGATGTACGGCGAGGTCATCCCCGAGCGCGCCTCCGTCTCGCTGCTGCTCGGCGCCGGGAATCGCGATGAGCGTGTGTTCAAGGACCCGGACACCTACGATGTCTTCCGGGACGACCTGCACATGGGCCGCGAACTGCGCTCCGGACGCTACCCCGATGGCCGCGCCGGCCACCTTGGCTTTGGCATGGGCCAGCACTTCTGCATGGGCTACGCCATGGCCCGCCAGGAGGCGATCATCGCGAGCACGCGCCTCTGCGAGGCCATGAAGAACCCCCGTCCCAAGTTCCCTACCCACGAGGGCATCACCGGACCCAACATCAACGAGGGCGGCTTCCGCGCCCCTCGCGAGCTCTGGGTCCAGTTCGACGTCGCCTAGGCGCGACACACCACCACAACCAGGAGACCGTATGAAGTCCGAAGTCCATCCCCTCAGCGGCGCCACCTACACCGAACTCGGCGATGGCAGGGTCCGCGTCGAGAAGGCGAAGAAGTACGGCATCTTCCAGTGGGACGGCCACCACCTCGAAGGTGACCTGAAGTACGCCGACCCCCACCTCCTCCAGTGGGTCGGCGGCCCCGAGCTTCCGCCCGAGTTCGTCGAGAACGACCCCCGCCGCTCCTCCCGCATGCTCGCCAATCGCGACGCGGCCGCCGCCGAGGCGCAGTACACGGGCGGCACGGCCCTCGCCGGCGAGATCGACGACACCTTCACCCGCTACACCGGCGACCCCGGCCGCGATACCCCCGCCGGTCGCCGCTCATCCGGCATCTCCTTCATGGAGCTCCTCGACGGCGACCAGTACCCCGAGCGCATCCCCGAGACCCTGCGCATGGAAAACTCCCTCGAGGGCGGCGTCCGCAAGGTCCCGACCGAGCGCTACACGCAGAAGAAGTGGCATGACCTCGAGGTCGAGCGCCTCTGGAAGCGCGTCTGGCAGATGGCCTGCCACGTCGACGACATCCCCGAGGTCGGCGACTACATCGTCTACGATGTCGCCCACCTCTCCTGGATCGTCGTCCGCACCGGCGAGAACGAGTTCAAGGCCTACAACAACGCCTGCCTCCACCGCGGCCGCCAGCTGCGCGAGTTCGACGGCAAGAAGGCGACCGAGTTCCGCTGCCCCTTCCACGGCTGGTGCTGGGAGATCGACGGCTCCCTCCGCGAGATCCCCTCGGAGTGGGACTTCCCCGAGGTGCGCGAGGACGCCAGCCACCTGCGCGAGGCGAAGACCGGCACCTGGGGCGGCTTCGTCTTCATCAACCCCGACCCCGACAGCGAGTCATTCGAGGACTACCTCGGCGACCTGCCGAAGCACTACGAGAAGTACGACTACGAGAAGAAGTACAAGCAGATGCACGTGGCGAAGATCGTGCGCGCCAACTGGAAGGCCAACCAGGAAGCCTTCATGGAGGGCTACCACATCATCGCCACCCACCCGCAGCTCATGATCTACGGGGGCGACGGCGCCAACCACCAGTACGACTCCTTCGGCAACTGGTCCCGCGCCGTCACCGTCGCCGCCCGCACGAGCGCCCACCGCAACATCCACCCCGACCGCGACGAGATCTTCGCCACCCGCCACCGGATGGCCGACATGATGCGTGAGACCCTGCGGGAGACCATCGGCGACCGCGTCGACGCCTACTGCGACGCCGAGCTTATCGACGGGCAGTACAACAACCTCTTCCCCAACTTCCACCCCTGGGGCTCGTTCAGCCGCATCGTCTACCGCTTCCGCCCCTACGGCGACAACCCCGACATGAGCATCATGGAGGTCATCTACCTCGCCCCCTGGCCCGCGGGCAAGCCCAAGCCGCCTGCCGCCCAGATCCACTGGCTCGGGCCCGATGAGCACTGGACCGAAGCCCCCGAGATGGGCGGTCTCGCCCGCGTCCTCAACCAGGACAGCTACAACCTGCCCAAGGTCCAGAAGGGCCTCAAGACCAAGCAGGACCCCTACATCTACCTGGCTGCCTACGAGGAGGGGAAGGTCCGCCACTTCCACCACCTCTACGACCAGTGGGTCGCCTACGACGACGGCGAGTAGGGCCTGAGGCCAACCCGCACCCGTGCCCCTGCGGCGCTGCAAGTTCTGTACCCAGCCTCCCCTGGAGGAGGTCGCCGTCTCCATGTGGACGGACGACCCCTCCGACGTGCGCCGCGACACCATCAAGCTCTGCCGCAAGCACCTCGTCCGCCTGCGCAAGGCGGGGGATACGGGCCACGAGCACCGCGGCGTCCGCTACCGCCCCGGCTTCTGGTAGGCTCGCCTCGCTGCGGACGAGCCCGCCACGGCCGTCCCCCGGAGGTCCATCGCCATGCGTGAAGCCGTCATCGTCTCCACCGCCCGCACTGCCATCGGCAAGGCCTATCGCGGAGCCTTCAACGACACCCCCGCTCCCACCATGGCCGCCCCCGCCATGGTGGCGGTCGTCGCCCGCGCGGGCATCGATCCGGCCGAAGTCGACGACGTCATCGTCGGCTCCGCCCTCCAGCAGGGAACGCAGGGGTTCAACGTAGGCCGCCAGGTCGCCATGGCCGCCGGCCTCCCCGTGAGCGTCTCCGGCCAGTCCATCGACCGCCAGTGCTCGTCCGGGCTCATGGCCGTCTCCGCCGCCGCCAAGCAGATCATGATCGACGGCATGGAGACCGTCATCGCCGGCGGCATCGAGTCCATCAGCCTCGTCCAGAACAAGAACCAGAACTCCTTCCGCGCCCAGGACCCCAACGTCCTCGAAGCCACCCCCGACATGTACATGCCCATGATCACGACCGCCGAGGTCGTCTCGAAGCGCTACGACATCACCCGCGAGGTTCAGGACGAGTACTCCCTCCAGAGCCAGCGCCGCACCGCCGCCGCCCAGGACGCTGGCCTGTTCGCCGACGAGATCGTCCCCAGCAACGTCACCAAGATCGTCGTCGACCGCGAGACCGGCGAGACGAGCAAGCAGGACGTCACCATCGACATGGACGAGTGCAACCGCCCCTCGACCAACGCTGAGGGCCTCGCCAAGCTCCCGCCCGTAATGGGCGAGGACGGCTATATCACCGCCGGCAACGCCAGCCAGCTCTCCGACGGCTTCGCCGCCTGCGCCCTCATGGAGGCGTCCGCCGCCGAGAAACGCGGCCTCCAGCCCCTCGGCTACTACCGCGGCATGGCCGTCGCCGGCTGTGAGCCCGACGAGATGGGCATCGGCCCCATCTACGCCGTGCCCAGGCTCCTCGAGCGCACCGGTCTCACCATGGACGACATCGACCTCTGGGAGCTGAACGAAGCCTTCGCCTGCCAGGTCGTCTACTGCCGCGACCAGCTCGGCATCCCCGATGAGAACCTCAACGTGAACGGCGGCGCAATCTCCATCGGCCACCCCTACGGCATGAGCGGCACGCGCATGGTCGGCCACGCGCTCATGGAGGGGAAGCGCCGCGGCGCTCGCTACGCCGTCATCACCATGTGCGTCGGAGGCGGCATGGGCGCTGCGGGTCTCTTCGAGGTCGCCTGACATGGGCCAGTGGCTCGTCGGCGATATCCTCGAACGCAGCGTCCTCCTCTACGGTGACCGCCCCGCCGTCATCGACGGCGAAGTGCGCCGCACCTATTCCGAGACGTCCGAGCGCATCCGCTCCCTCGCCGCGGGCATCCTCTCGCTCGGCGTCGAGCCCGGGGACCACATCGGCATCCTCGCCAACAACTCCCACCGCTACTTCGAGACGTACTTCGCCGCCCACTACGCGGGCACGACCCTCGCGCCCCTGAACATCCGCCTCTCCGGCCCCGAGCTTGAGTTCATCATCAACGACGGGGAGCTGCGCGCCCTGCTCGTCGGACCCGAGTACCTCGAGCTGCTCGCCTCGTTCCGCGATCGCCTCCCGAAGCTCGAGCACGTCGTGGTCCTCGCCGACAGCGCCGGCGAAGGGATGCACGCCTACGAGGACCTCGTCGCCGGGAACGAACCGCTCGCCGCTGCCGCCCGCGACTGGCACGAGGACGACATGATCAACCTCTGCTACACCGGCGGCACTACCGGCCTCCCCAAGGGGGTCATGCTCTCCCAGCGCAACGTCGTCTCCAACTCCCAGCACATCCAGATGACGTTCGCCTTCGAGGAGCCCGACGTGTGGCTCCACGCCGCTCCCATGTTCCACCTCGCCGACGCCTGGGCCTGCTACTCGGTCACCGCGGCCGGCGGCGCCCACGCCTTCATCCCCGGCTTCGCTCCCGACGCCTTCCTCGCCGTCGTGCAGGAGGCGCGCGTCACCGCCACCATCCTCGTCCCGACCATGATCAACTTCGTCGTGAACCACCCCACCGTGGGCGACTACGACCTCTCCTCGCTGCGGGCCCTCCTCTTCGGCGCCTCCCCCATGCCCACCGACCGCATCCTCGCCGCCCGCGAGATCTTCGGCCCCATCCTCGCCCAGGCCTACGGCATGACCGAGACCGCCCCGCTACTCTGCGCCCAGCGCCTCGAGTGGCTCGACTACGACACCCCCGAGGGAATCGACCGCCTCGCCTCCTGCGGGCGCCAGGTCCAGGGCGTCGCCGTCCACGTCGTCGACGACAACGACGTGCCCGTCCCCGCCGGCGGCACCGGCGAGATCGTCGCCCGCGGGCCGAACGTCATGCTCGGCTACTGGAACCGCCCCGAGGAGACCGAGGCCGTGCTCCGTGACGGCTGGATGCACACCGGCGACGTCGCCCGCATCGACGAGCAGGGCTTCATCTACATCGTCGACCGCTCCAAGGACATGATCGTGAGCGGCGGCGAGAACGTGTACACGACCGAGACCGAGGGAGCGCTCTACGAGCACCCCGCCGTCCTTGAGGCCGCCGTCTTCGGCATTCCCGACGACCGCTGGGGCGAGGCCGTCCACGCCGCCGTGGTCCTGCGCGAAGGCGCCAGTGCGAGTGAGGCCGACCTCATCGAGCACTGCCACACGCTCATCGCCGGCTACAAGTCCCCCAAGAGCGTCGAGTTCCATGAGACGCCGCTCCCCAAGTCCGGCGCCGGCAAGATCCTCAAGACGAACCTGCGCGCCCCCTGGTGGGAGGGCTACGAGCGAGGCGTCAACTAGCCTTCGCCCTGGGTCGAGAGCGGGTTCTCCCCGATCAGGTAGTCGTCCACCGGCCGACCCTCCCCCAGGTCCTCCGCGATTACCTGGTCCAGCGCCTCCCGCTGCATGCCCGCGTACCACCGCCCCTCCGGGTACACGACCGCCGTCGGCCCGCTCTCGCAGATACGCAGGCAGCCCACCTTCGTCCGGTAGATGGGTGTGGCCCCCTCGCGCTTGTTCAGTTCGCCCACCCCACTCTTGAGCCGCGTCCAGGCGGCCATGCCCTCTTCGGGCGTGATGCAGTCCGGACCCGTGCAGATAAAGACGTGGCGGCCGTAGCCGCCCACGCCCCGCCGCTCCGCCTCCGCGCGCGCTCCGTCCAGATCGCTGTCTTGTTCGTCAGTCATGCCGTTGTGCCCGTGAGGATAGGGGAATCCGTCGCGACGGTCCCGTTCGGACCCTCCCCGAGGCACGAAAATGCCCGTCCCCGGTCCTGGCCGGCGACGGGCATGAGAAACCCCCGCACGGGGCGGGGGCTTCAGGTCCAGAACGTGTGGCGAGCGATTACAGGCGCAGCTTGCCGTGCGACGGCTGGCGCCGGCGCTGGCGCTGCGGCAGAGCCGCTTCCTCGGCAGCCAGATCGATCGGCGGGCGCGTCAGCACTTCGTGTACGTAGCCGCACATGATGCAGCTGCCGTAGGTGCCGTGCCAATCGCGCTCCACGATGATGGAGCCGCCGCACTTGGGGCACGTCTGGGGCGGGGCCTCTTGCAAGGCAGGCATGGGGAACTTCTCCTGGGTTCCGTGAGGCAAGATCATCTCGGCCTCGAAACGAGCATCCTGCTCGCCAGGCCTTCCTAGTGCATACGGGGTTAGCTGACGGGTTCGGGCGGAAGGTTGCCCTAGGGACTGGAGAGGTCCCATTCACCCCGGAAGGTGGTTCCCCCGCTGCGCCAGAGTGGCGCACTCTGCAGGTTTCGGTTTTCACCGAGCGCACGCTCCTTGCGGAGCCCCTCGAAGCTAGCAGCCCCGAGATCGGCCTGTCAAGGACTTTGGGAAGGAAATCACAAGTAAATCGCGAAATTCGTCGATATTCGTCCCGTAGAGGCCCATATCCGCCCCTGATATGGCTACGCGGCCACCAGCGCGGGCGCGATCGCCGCCCCCGTCGCCGCCAGCCACACCGCCAGGGACAGCCCCGTTTCTGCTGCCACGCCCTGCTTTCCGCCTCCCCTCGCCGCCAGCGCCAGCCCCGCGATCAGCCCGGCCA
>VXRS01000191.1:0-9520 GCA_009838385.1 Dehalococcoidia bacterium
GGATCGAGTTCATCGTCGTCGACCGCGAGAGCGAAGATGGCAGCGAGTTCGCTCGGAGGCATAACATCTTCTACCAGCCCGTTTTCATCATCTACGAAGGCGATACGCTCCTCCGTCAGGACGCAACGGTCGCCAGGGAGCGCGACCTGCGCGCCTTCGTCGCCTCGGCCCTCGAGGAGGAAAGCTGATGCGCCTCATAGCCCTTGTCGCTACCACCGCTCTCGCCGCGGTCGTGCTTGTGGCCTGTGGCGGGAGCGACCCCGCCCCCACGGCCGCGCCCGCCCAGCCCGAGGCTACCCAGCAGGCTCAGGCCGCCGACGCCCGCGAGGACTCCGCCGTCTCCGCCACGCCGAGGGTCTACTTCATCCACACCGAGTGGTGACCGACCTGCAATGCGCTCCGCCCCGTGTGGGCGGACCTGGAGGAGGAGTACGGTGACCAGGTCGAGTTCTTCTCCGTTGACCGCGAGACCGAAGAAGGCCGCGAGTTCATCCGCGACCACGGCCTTCCCATCGGCCAGCCCGGCTTCGTCGTGTACGACGCCACAGGCGAGATAACCTACGCCGCCCTCGGCCCCACCCGGGCCGAAGGCGTCCGCGAGCTCGTCGAGTCGGTCGTTCCCCAGTAGCCGTGCGTCCGCTTGCCCTGGCCGCCGCCGTTGCCGTTGCCGCCACAGCCCTCGCCTGCGGGTCCGGCGGCTCGGAGTCGCCCGACCCGACCGCTGCCCCTGCCGCCATCTCCGGCCCCCAGGTTTTCTTCGTCCAGATCGAAACCTGAGGACCGTGAAACCGCCTCCGCCCCGTGTGGGCGGCGCTGCAGGCCGAGTACGCGGACCAGATCGAATTCACCATGGTGGACGCGAACACCCGCGCCGGGGCGGACTTCTCCGACCTCTACGGCATCCGCGGGCACCCGGGCTTCGTCGCCATCAATGCCAACGGCGAGGTGATCCACGCCGCCCTCGGCCCCTTCGACGAAGAAGGGCTACGCGAACTCGTCGCCTCGCTCGCGCCTGAGTAGCGGCTAGCCCCCGGCCGCCGCCATCAGCCGCTGCGCCCGGTCCACGAGCACGGGCACGAACCACTCGAAACGCGCGCTGTCCGGGTTCGCCGCGGTCTCTTGCAGGTGTTGCATGTAGAGCCCCTCTAGGATGATCGCCAGCTTGAACACGGCGAACACGTGGTAGAAGGCCACGTGCTGCATCGAGCGGCCGCTCCCCTCCTCGTACAGCGCGATGACCTCCTCGTGGTCGGGGAAGCCCTCCTGCGCGGTCAGGAGCGTTGGCGGATCCCAGCCCGGAGGGGGCGGCGGATCGCCTGGGTCACCCCAGTACGAGAGCAGCCAGCCCACGTCCGCCAGCGGGTCGCCCACCGTCGCCATCTCCCAGTCGAAGATGGCCACGACGCGCGGCTCCTTCGCCGCGTACATCACGTTGTCGAGCCGGTAGTCGCCGTGCACCACCGTCGCCCCCGCGTCCCCCGGCATCCGCCCCTTCAGCCACTCGACGATCTCGTCGAGGCCTGGCAGGTCGCGGGTCTGCGGGCGCGTCAGCTCCCACTGGCCGATCCAGCGCCGCATCTGCCGCTCCAGGTACCCGGAGGCCCGGCCCCGGAGCCCCACCGCCTCCCAGTCGACTGCGTGCAGCTCCACCAGCGAGGCGACCAGGTCGTCGGCGATCCGCCGCCGGTCCGCGGGCGTGTCGTACGCCTCCGGAATCCCGTCCCGCATCATCGCCCCGAAGCAGCGCTCCATCAGGTAGAACGGCGCCCCGATCACCGAGTCGTCGTCGCACGCGACCACCGGCGTGGGGACACGCGCTCGCCCCTGCAGCGCCGCCATGAAGCGGTGCTCGCGCAGCACGTCGTGCGCCGTCGGCAGCAGCGGTCCCGGCGGCGGACGGCGCAGCACCCACTGCTGCGATCCCCGCGTCACGTAATACGTGACGTTTGAGGAGCCAACCACGTGCCGCTCGCACTCAAGCGGCGCGTCGTCGCCCGGCACCCGCTCGGCGAGGAATCGCTCAAGCGCGGGAACGTCGATCAGGCCGTCCGCGTCTCCGTCCGTCATGGGCTCGCGTTCGCCCTAGAGCGCGGCGAAGTCCCAGCCCGCGCCCTCGCGGAAGCTGCGCAGGATGCGCCGCGAGACCACCATCCGGTGCGTCTCGTCGGGGCCGTCGTAGATGCGCGCGCTGCGGGCCGCGCGGTACATCGACTCCAGCGGCGTGTCGCCGCTCACCCCACGTGCTCCGTGCGTCTGGATCGCGCGGTCGATCACGTCGTGCAGCACTTTCGCCCCGAAGAACTTGATCGCCGAGATCTCGACCCGCGCCTCGTCGCCCGTGTCGATCTTCTCTGCCGCCCGCAGCGTCAGCAGCCGCGCCGCCTGGATCTCGACGTACGAGTCCGCGATCCAGTTCTGGATCGTCTGTTTGTCCGCCAGCGGCCCGCCGAACACGTGCCGCTTGAGCGAGTAGTCGCACATGATCTCGAAGGCCCGCTGGCTTTGCCCCAGCCAGCGCATGCAGTGGTGGATGCGCCCCGGCCCCAGCCGCTTCTGCGCGATGCGGAAGCCGCCGCCGGCTTCGCCCAGCACGTTCGTCAGCGGCACGCGCACGTCGTTGTAGCGAATCTCGCAGTGGTGCCCCTCGGTATCCCCCATCACGGGGACGGGCCGGATGATGTCGAAGCCGGGCGTGTCCGTCGGCACGATGATCTGGCTCATGCGGCTGTGCGGCGGCTGATCAGGCTCCGTCACGCACATCACGATCGCGAACGACGCCTTGAGCCCCCCACTCGTGAACCACTTGTGCCCGTTGATCACCCACTCGTCGCCGTCGCGAACGGCCGTCGTCTGCAGGTTCGTCGGGTCCGCCCCCGAGACTTCCGGCTCCGTCATGGAGAAGCAGGAGGTGATGTCGCCCTCGACCAGTGGCTTCATCCAGCGCTCCTGCTGCTCGGGCGTGCCGAACTGCCACAGGATCTCCGCGTTCCCCGAATCCGGCGCCTGCGCCCCGAACGACTTCGGCGCGAACGGACTGCGCCCGAGAATCTCGTTCATGTACACGTACGGCATGAAGCCGATGCCCATGCCCCCAGCCTCGGCCGGCAGGTGTGGGGCCCACATCCCCATCCCCTTCGTCCGCCCCTGCAGGTCGCGCATGAGCGAATCGGCGGCCTCGTCGTGCTCCGAGAACGCCTCCTCGTTCGGGTAGATGTGCTCGTCCATGAACGCCTTGGTCCTGTCGCGAAGCTCATCGATCTCCGCCTGGCCCAGCGCTTCTCGCGTCTCAGTTACCACGGCTGTACCTCCGTTGTTGGCGTTCGCGACTCTACCAGCCACCAGCCCCTAGAACAGTCCATGCCGCTCGCGGTGCTCGGCAGCGCGTGCGGCCCCCGCCGCTGCCTCCGCGTCGAGCGCCGCCAGCACAGACTCGCCCCCCTCCGACGCCACCTGTTCCCGCATCTCCAGCAGCCGGTCCGGCAGGTCCCGGTAGGTCAGGCCGTTCCTGTCGAGCAGGCCTCCGTCCATCACGTTGTAGGTGCCGGTCATGTACTCCGCTTCGTCACTGGCGAGCCAGCAGACGAGGTTGCCGATGTCCGCCGGTTGGCCCACGCGCCCGAAGGGGAGCTCCCGCTCCAGCATCTCCCGCGCCTCCCGCCGCGCCGCCACCGCCCCCCACAGCCGCGTGTCCGTCATCCCCGGCGCGATGCTGTTCACCGTGATCCCGAACGGCGCCAGATCGAGCGCCCAGCAGCGCGTCATCATGCGCACCGCCGCCTTGCTCCCGCTGTAGGCCGAGGAACCCATGTCCGCCCGCTCCCCGCTCACGGAAGAGATGACGATTACTCGCCCCGCGCGTCCCTCCCGCACCATCTCGCGCGCGCACGCCTGCACCGTCAGGAACACGCCCTTCGTGTTCACGTCGAACACCAGGTCGAGGTCCTCTTCCGTAAGGGTGAGCACGTTCGTGCCGCGCGCGATGCCGGCGTTCGCAAGCACGATGTCGAGCCGCCCGAGCTGCGCGGCCGTCTCCTCCACCGCTACCTCCAGCGCTCCCAGGTCGCGCACGTCGACCGCTGCGGCCAAGGCGTTCCGCCCGAGCGCGCGAACCTGTGCCGCCGTCGCCTCGGCGCGTTCGGCGTCGAGGTCCGTGCAGGCGATGTCCGCCCCCGCCCGCGCGAGGGCGAGCGCCGATCCCTCCCCGATTCCGCTTCCGGAGCCAGTTACGAACGCCACCTTCCCTGTCAGGTCGAGCATCTCGTCCTCCCGCCGCGCGACTGCCGGCGGGCCGCATTATCGCGCGCCTCGCATGCCCCCTGCGCCCCGGACCTGCGATAGTTGAAGGCAGCGCGCGGCCACCGCCGTCAGCGAGGGTACCCGGTGTCGATCCTCTCCCGTCTCACCTCCACGAGGCTGGCCCTCGTCCTGGGTGCCGCCCTGGCCATCGCCGCGATAGTCGTTCTCCCCTTCGTCCTCAGCGACCGAGGCGTGCCCGCCCCCGTCGACGGCATCGGCGATATCCCCACCGCCCACCTCGTCCCCCATGACGCCGCGCTCTACGTCGCTCTTTCCACCGATCTTGACTCCCCCTCCTGGGGCGACGCATTCGACGAGTCCGAAGACGTGGGCGCCGAAGACCCACTCGCCCAGCTGCGTGAGCTGCTCGCAGGGGAGCTGGGCATCGACTGGGAAGAGGAGGTCGAACCCTTCCTCGGGGGCGCTGCTGTCTTCTTCATCTCAAGCAGCAGGGACGGAGACGCTGGAGACCCTGCGGGCGCCGTCATCTTCCGAGCCAACGATGCGAGCGCCGCCGAGGCGGTCATCCTGGACCGGCGCAGCGACAGTTTCGAGGGACGCAGGTACCGCGACGTGCCTTACAAGGTGATGGAGGAGGGCGGCGTCCTCGCCGTCATCGGCGACCACTTCGTCTACGCCGCGGACGACCCCACCCTCCGCGCCATCGTCGATACGCATCTCGGCGACACGCGCGCCCTCGCCGACGCCGATGACTTCCGCCGCCTCCGCAACGCCCTCGAAGGAGACGCGCTCGCCTTCGTCTACATCCACCCCGGCAACCTGGCGGGCGTGCTGGACGACGCGCTGGAGCCGTCCGGCGTGGAGGACGCGCCTGGGGAAGAACCGGACATCCTCTCCATCGTCGGCCTCGACAGGCTCTTTGCCGAACCCATCGGCGTCGTCGTGAAGACCGACGAGGACTCGTTCCGCGTCGAGGCCGCGATGCTCGGCGACCCGGGCCCGCTCGTACCCCTCCTCCGCCCCCGCGACTCCCGCTTCGCCGAGATGGTCCCCGACGGAACCGTCGTTTTCGTCTCGGCCTACGACGTCGCCGGCGTCGTAGACGAGGCCTTCGGTGACACCGGCCTCGCCGCCCGCCTGCGCGACGCCGTCCTCGAATCCGCCGACGAAGAAGGCGAACTCGGCCTCGTCGAGGACGTCCTCTCCCTCTTCGAGGGCGAACTCGCGTTGGCCCTGTGGCCTTCCGCGGACGCGGATGACTTCGAATTCGTCATCCTCGCCGAGGTCGACAACGAGGAGTACGCCCTGCAGCTCCTTGAGGAGCTCTTCGCGGAATCCCTTGACGCCGGCGAGGTGGCCCTGCTGGTCGAGGACGGCATTGCTGCGGTCGGCCCCACCACCGCCGCCATCAAGGCCGTGCTCGACGGCGCCGGCCCCTCCCTTGCCACCTCCGGGCACTTCGCCGCCACTGTCTCCACGCTGGACAGGGAGCTGGCAACCTTCGCGTACGTCGATGTCGGGGGCCTCCTCGCTTCCACCCTCGACGAGCTTGACGGCCTCGATTGGGAGGACGACACCCTCGGCTTCATCGTGAACCTCCTCTGGGAGGACGACCGCATGCAGGTCGAGGCCGCCCTCGCGAGCGGGGGCGACTGAGCCCGAGCGACCCCCCATCGCTGTGCGCTAGAATCTCCGCCCCGCCAGACGGCGGCTGAGGAGTGCGCCATGCCCGTCGGACCGAACGATCTCGAGACCGCCCGCAAGCTCTTTGAAGAGGGCGGATGGGGCAGCGGCGACCCCTACGGCCCCGACCAGTGGTTCGCCGAGGACGCCGTCATGCGCGACATCGTCGGCCACGAGGATGCGCTGCGTGGCCACGAGGAGATCCGCCAGTTCTGGGCCAGCCAGAAGGTCGGCATCACCCTCCGCGTCCCCGTCGAGGACCTCTACGTCGCCGAGGGCCACCGCGGCGTCGCCGTCCTCTGGATGGCCTACGTCCAGATCATGGACGAAGAGAACGAGAACTACGCCAAGTGGATTACCTTCGAGGGCATGTCCCGCCTCGAGTTCAACGACGAAGGCAAGGTCACCCTTGAGGTCGACTACCACCACGGCCCCCAGGGCGTGACCGATAGCTGGGTCGCGCACTGGAACGCGCGCCGCGCCCGCCCCTGGAAGGAGCTCGGCGAGATCACCGGCGCCTAGCCGCCGCCAGATGCTTTCGTTCCCGATACGCCACACACCAACTGAGGAGTGCGCCATGCCCGTCGGCCCCAACGATCTCGAAACCGCCCGCAAGCTCTTTGAAGAGGGCGGCTGGAGCAGCGGCGACCCCTACGGCCCCGACCAGTGGTTCGCCGAGGACGCCGTCATGCGCGACATCGTCGGCCACGAGGATGCGCTGCGTGGCCACGAGGAGATCCGCCAGTTCTGGGCCAGCCAGAAGGTCGGCATCACCCTCCGCGTCCCCGTCGAGGACCTCTACGTCGCCGAGGGCCACCGCGGCGTCGCCGTCCTCTGGATGGCCTACGGCCAGATCATGGATGAAGAGAGCGACGACTATGGCCGGTGGGCCAGCTTCGAGGGCATGTCCCGCCTTGAGTTCAACGACGACGGCGAGGTCACCCTCGAGGTCGACTACCACCACGGCGGCCAGGGCATCGTCGATAGCTGGGTCGCGCACTGGAACGCGCGCCGCGCTCGCCCCTGGAAGGAGCTCGGGGAGATAACGGGCGCCTGACGTCACGCCCTAGCGCCCCGCCGCCGCCTCCACCTCCGTCGCCGCGTCCTGCTCGATAGCGGAGACGTAGACGGTGCGCACCGCCAGCGCCTGCCGCAGGTCGCGCACCACGTCCTCGAAGAACTGCGCGCGGTAGTCCGCGTTCGTGACGATGCTCACCGTGAAGTAGAAGGCCGAGAAGGCGGTGAGGAAAACGGCCACCTTGATATGCGCGAGCGTCAGCACGGTCCCGGTGCCGTCGTCGATTCCGAGGAGGACCTGTGGCTCCTGGCCGATCCAGTCCCGGACGAGCGCTTCGTCCATCGCGATCACGCCGAAGGCGACGAAGAAGGCCCCCAGCACGACACTTACGAACGCCACCTGCAGCGTCAGGCTGAAGAGCACGACCAGCCCGGCGTTCAACCACTGCCGCCTGCTGAGGGGCGCATCCAGCTGAAGGGCGCGCGCGCTCACCGCAAGCCCCTCGGCGGGCGTTCCCCGCACGAGTCCCTCCACCCGTTGGGCGCTGTCGAACGTCTCCAGCTCGCCGATCTCGCCGGGAAGCCGGGAGACGAGGAAGGCGCCGGTCACCAGGACGAAGAGCCCGACCAGGAGCCCGAGGAGCGCATCCTCGATCCCTCCCGCCACTCTCCACACCTCTTCGGTGATGAAGAGAAACGTGACGAACAGGAGCAGCAGCGGCAGCGCCCGTGCGAACAGCCCCGCGACATCGCGGACGTTGCGGACGAGGAGCAAGCCCGCCCAGCCCAGGATCGGCAGCAGCCCGTAGCTCACGACGGCGAAGATCACGGCCAGAATCACCGCGTTGAAGAACATGAGGGAGAAGAGGTGTGTCCAATTCAGGTCGAGCACGGCTGCGAGGGCGCCCGGAAGGACAAGGTACACGGCCACCTCCACCCACCCCACCCGCTGCGGCAGCGCCAGAAGCCTCCGCCCCCGCAGGAAGTTGAGCCCCGCCCAGATTCCCGGGATCAGCAAGAGCACGAACCCCACGACCAGCACATTCACCCACCACGGAAGGCTCGGGTTCACGAAGAGGAAGGCTTCGAGCAGGAGCGCCAGCACCAGAAACGGCAGGGCCCGCGTCAGAATGTCCTCGCGGGCGTT
Organism: Dehalococcoidia bacterium; assembly: GCA_009838385.1. Next base: position 8,105 of record VXRS01000191.1, read on the forward strand.
GTAGTTCTGGATGAAGTGGGGGACGCCCCGCCTCTGGAACCACCCCTCCGTGGCCGCAATCGCCTCGGCGCTCATGACGGCCGGCTTGGAGGCCGCTACTCGCTCAGGAACATCGGGCCCGGAGGCGCGCTCGCGGCCGCCGCCTCCGTCGCCTCCAGCATGTCCCGGATGCGCTCCGCTTCGCGCCCGAGTTCCTCGGGGCTGAGCGAGTACGCATGGCGCGCGATGCCCCCCATGCCCCGCGAACCCCACTCCACCACCAGGTCCTCGATCTCGTCCAGCACCGCCCCCGGCACCGCCTTCCGCGGGAGCCGCAGCTCCGCAATCCGCGTCCACGCCGCCGCCAGCCCCTGCGGCGTCGGCTCCTCCGTGCCCAGGTCGCCCACCGCGTCCCGCAGCCGCGCGATCGTCGGCTCCAGCTGGTGCGCCGTGTAGGTCGCGTCGTGGTCGTCGCGAAGGATGTCCGGCAGGTCCAGGTTGATGGGCATGGCCGCAGTGTAGCGCCACGGGGAGCACCTGGGGACCCCGCATCCGAAGTGGTCACATGCTGGTACGATAGTGGTCATATCGACACGGGGAGCACAGCCATGGTCACCGAGAGCGGCGACGCGGCCCGCACCATGAAGGCGTCCGAGTTCAAGGCAAGGTGCCTCGCCCTCATGGACGAGATCGCCGAGAGCGGTGAGGAGATCATCATCACCAAGCACGGCAAACCCGTGGCGAAGCTCGCCCCCTGCGACGACAAGACCGCCAGCTTGTTCGGGCGTGGCGGCGACATCGTCATCCTCGGCGACATCATCGAGCCGATTGATGTGGAGTGGGAGGCCGAGACCGACCCCGACCGCGTGCTCAATCCATGATTCTGCTCGACACGCACGTCCTCGTCTGGTTCTGGCACGGCCAGTCCGATTTGGGGGGACGCGCGCGTGAGACCATCGAGCGTGAGTGGCGGGTCGGGAGCGCCGCCGTTTCAACCATCACCTTCTGGGAAGCCGGCATGCTGCAGGATAAGGGGCGTATCCAGTTGCCCGCGGAAACCGCCGCCTGGCGCGCCTCCCTGCTGCGCGATGGACTCGTCGAGATCCCCGTTGACGGCGCCATCGCCGCCCGCGCTGGCTCCCTGCGCGACATCCACGGCGACCCCGCCGACCGCGTCATCCTCGCTACCGCCCTTGAGGGCCACCAGCTCATCACCGCCGATGACCGCCTCCTCGCCTGGCCCGGCGACATCGCTCGCCTCGACGCCCGCGAATGACGCCCGGTCCCGCTTCTGCGGTACACCGCTAGAATCCTGCCTCTACCGCAGGCCAGGAACCACGGGCCTGCCTCCAGGAGGACCCGCCCGCCATGAGCATCACCAACGACATCTTCGAAGTCATGGACACCTGCCGCGCCATGCGCCGGCTCAAGCCCGAC
>VXRS01000191.1:9620-10722 GCA_009838385.1 Dehalococcoidia bacterium
CGACATCTTCGAAGTCATGGACACCTGCCGCGCCATGCGCCGGCTCAAGCCCGACCCCGTCGACCGAGATCTTCTGCGCAAGCTCGTCCACGCGGCCACCCGCGCCCCCAGCGCCGGCAACACCCAGCTCTGGGGCTTCCTCATCGTCGATGAGCCCGAGGGCAAGCAGTTCCTCGGCGAGCTCATGCGCGAGCAGTTCGGCGCGCGCTTCCAGGTGCCCGAGGGCGACGAGCCCCCCGCCCGCATGATGCGCGCCGTCGCCGAGCTCGTGAACAACTTCGACCAGGTGCCCGCCGTCATCTTCCCCTGCGTCGAGAACGGCTATCCGCCGGGCGGCGAGCCCAACCCCATGTTCATGTGGTCGACCGTCTACCCCGCCACCCAGAACCTCCTCCTGGCCGCCCGCGCCCTTGGCCTCGGCGCCGCCATGACGACCTTCCAGATGGCCAACGAGGACGCCATCAAGGAGCGCTTCGGCGTCCCCGAGAACGTCTCCATCGGCGCCACCATCCCCGTCGGCTATCCGAAGGGCCGCTTCGGACCGGTCACGCGCAAGCCCGTGGAGGAAGTCATCCACTGGAACGGCTGGAGCTAGCGAGGAACCCTCAGTCCCCGTCGCGCGGAGGCAGCTCGACGGGGACGCCCACCCACGCGCCGATGTTTTCGCCCGTGCGCCCCTCCGGGCCCTCCCGTAGCAGGTCCAGCACGAGCCCCGCGATCTGCTCCGGCCGGATCCACGTCTCCACTCGGTAGGGGAAGGGGCGGCCCTGCCAGTAGGCGCGCAGCATCGGCGTGTCCGTCTCGCCCATGCAGATCGCGTTCACCCGTACCCCGTGCTCCCGCAGCGCCCCGGCCCACGCCTGCGTCAGGCCGGTCAGGGCGAACTTCGAGGCGCTGTAGAGGTCGGTGAACGGCGGGCGCTCGCCCACAATCGCGAGTTCCTCCGGCGTCCGCGGCATCAGCGGCTTCGGCGGCACGACGTAGTAGGTGCTCATGTTCACGATGTCGCCCCCGCCCCGCTCGACCATGCTCGGCATCACCGCCCGCCCGAAGAGAAAGCACCCCCGCAGGTTCGTCCCCATGATCGACTCGTACTCCCGCA
>VXRS01000130.1:0-4870 GCA_009838385.1 Dehalococcoidia bacterium
GCCCCCGCCCCCGAGTCCTCATCGCCGACCCCATCGCGGACGAGGGCATCGCCCTGCTCAAGCAGGAGGCGGAGGTCGACGTCCGCACCGGTCTCTCTCCCGGTGAGTTCCGCGAGGCGATTGCAGGCTACGAGGCCCTGGTCGTGCGCAGCGAGGCCAAGGTCACGGCCGATGCCCTCTCCAACGCCGGCCGTCTCCAGGTCGTTGCCCGTGCCGGCACCGGCGTGGACAACGTCGACCTTGAGGCCGCCACGGAGCGCGGCATCGTGGTCGTGAACGCCCCCCGCGGCAACACCATCGCCGCCGCCGAGCACGCCTTCGCCCTGCTCACCGCCCTCGCTCGCCACATCCCTCGCGCCGACCGCTCCCTGCGTGGCGGCGAGTGGCGCCGGCGCGACTTCATGGGCGCAGAGCTTCGCGGCCACACCCTCGGACTCGTCGGATTCGGTCCCATCGGCTCGGAGATGGCCCGCCGTGCCCTCGCCTTCGAGATGAACGTGGTCGCCCACGACCCGTTTGTCCCTGTCGAGCGCGTTCGCGCCCTCGGCGCGCAGCCCGTAGAGCTTGACCGCCTCTACGCCCAGAGCGACTTCATCAGCGTTCATACCCCCCTCACCGCCTCCACCCAGGGCATGATCGCGCGGGATCAGTTCGCCGCCATGAAGGACGGCGTTCGCCTCGTGAACGCCGCTCGCGGCGGCATCATCGACGAGAACGACCTGCTCGAAGCGGTGCGCTCCGGGAAGGTCGCCGGCGCCGCCCTCGACGTGTTCACCTCGGAACCTCCGGGAGAGCATCCCCTCTTCGAGGAGGAGCGCATCATCGTCACGCCCCACCTCGCGGGCTCGACCGTCGAGGCACAGGAGCGCATCGCCATCGACATCGCCGAGCAGGTGCTCGACGTGCTCGCCGGACGCCCGCCCCGCTACCCCGTTAACGCCCCCCTCGTGCCGCCCGAGACCCTTGAGGTCGTCGGCCCGTACATCGCCGTCGCGGAGCTGCTGGGCACGGTCGCGACCCAGCTCCTCAGCGGCCAGCTCACGACCATCGACCTCTCCTTCTTCGGCGAGATCGCCGAGCACGACGTCACGCCGCTCAAGGCATTCGCCATCCGCGGCCTGCTCCGTCCTATCAGCGAGCAGAACGTGAACCTCGTGAACGCCACGAGCATCGCCGAGGCGCGCGGCTGGACCATCGACGAGCGGCTCCGCGCCTCGCACGAGGAGTTCCACAACCTGATCGAGCTGCGGGTGGGCAGCAGCGAGGCGCAGGTCACGGTCAGCGGCACCGCGAGCCACTCGCGACCCACTATCGTCCGCATCAACGACCTCGACATCGACATCGTCCCGGACCCCAACGGCTTCCTGCTCGTCTGCGAGAACGAGGACCGGCCCGGCATGATCGGCAGTCTCGGGACGCTCCTCGGGAGCCGCGACATCAACATCAGCGCCATGCGCGTCGGGCGCAGCAGCCCCCGCGGCCAGGCGCTCATGGTTCTCATGGTCGATGACGAGCCTGACGCCGCCGCTCTCGACATGATCGCCGCCGTGGAAGGCATCGCCAGCGCCCGCCTCGTCCGCCTCTAGCAGGACGGGTACCGGTGGCCTTCGAAATCACCGACCTCGACCCAGCCGATGAGGCCGCCATCGCGCAGGTCGCGGGCATCGTCGTCGAGGCGTTCCGGGGCCACTCGCCCGCCTGGCCCGACCTCGCAAGCGCGGAGGCCGAAGTGCGCGAGTCCTTCGCCGAGGACCGCATCAGCCGCGTCGTCCGCGATGGCGCCGTCGTGGTTGGCTGGATCGGGGGAATCCGCGAGTACGACGGCCACGCCTGGGAGCTTCATCCCCTCGCCGTCGACCCCGCCCGTCAGGGTGAGGGCATCGGCCGCGCTCTCGTCGCCGACCTCGAACGGCAGGTGGCCGCGCGCGGCGCCACTACCCTCTACCTCGGCACAGACGACGAGGACGGCCGCACCTCGCTGAGCGACACCGACCTCTATCCCAACCCCCTCGACCACCTCGCGCGCATCGAGAACCCCGGCGGCCACCCGTACGAGTTCTATCGCGCCTGCGGCTTCTCCGTGGTCGGCGTCATCCCCGACGCCAATGGTCCGGGCAAACCCGACATCCTCATGGCCAAGCGAATCGGGAAGGGCTAGGGCGCGAGCGGCCCGAACACGAGCCCCGTCCCCAGCTTCGGGTAGTAGAAGGTCGACTTCTGCGGCAACCGCTCGCCCCCGTCGGCGAGCGCGATGACTTCGCTCGCGGGCACATGCTGGAGCAGGAAGCCGGTCCCTCCGCCCTTGAGCGCCTCCACCACCTCGCCCACCTCGTGCGTGAACGTCACCGCCCCTGCCCGCAGGTCGTCGTCGCTGATGGCCCACAACGGGTCCAGCACCCCGAGCCGCAGAAGGATCGGCGCTGCCGAGGCCCAGCGGGCCGTCGCGCCCGCCGGAGCGAGGCTTGCGACGGCGTCCGCGCTCTTCGGACGGAGCAGGTGGACGCTGTCCGGCGCCAGGTTGACCGCCACGATCGCGTCCGGCGAGCCCGCCCGGATAGCTTCCAGCGCTACGGGCTCGATGCCCGCCTTGGCCTCTTCGCTATCGAACAATGTCGCCAGTCGATCGCGCCAGTCCCCGGGCGCCTCCCGCGGCACGTAACGATGCAGCGGCCGCACGACCAGCCCTTCGTCTTCGACCGGTACGACGCCCGCCATCACGAAACGCGCGGGATGGTCGCTCGCGAGCGTCCCGTCGCGGTCCGCGAGCCAGGTGCGGTACGCGAACGAGGTTTCGTAGCGGTGGTGCCCGTCGGCGATGTAGAAGGCCTCCGAGAGCAGCGGCGCGAGTTGCCGCAGCCGTTCCCTGTATGCCGGCAGCACCCAGAGACGGTGCGTGACGCCGTCGGCGGTCTCGGCCGAGGTGTCCGGCTCGAACTCCTCCGCCGTGCTCGCGAGCAGCTCCGCCAGCTGCCCCGAGCGATCCCGCGCCAGCATGAAGATGGGGCTGAACTGCGTGCTCGTCGCCTGCAGCAGGCGCAGGCGATCCTCCTTCGGGGCCGACATCGTGAACTCGTGTGGCAGCACTGCTCCCGCTTCCCACGGCTGCGACTCCACCCCGCAGATGAGCGCCCGCCGTCGCCGCGCCACGCTCGCTTCCACGAACTCCTGCTCGTACACGTACAGCATCGGCTCTTCGTCCCGCTCGACGATGCCGTCCGCGATCCACCCCTCCAGCTCCGCCGCAATCCCTGCGTACTCGTTGCCTGCCGCCTCCAGGCGTACGGCGTTGTGCGGCGACAGCTCCGCGAGCCGTTCGCGCTCCCGCTCGCCGATCACGTCAAAGGGTGGCGCCAGCAGCTCGTCGAGCGGCCCCGCCTTCGCCGTGTAGCGCAGCCCCCGGATGGGCATCAACCTCGGCATTGTCCAAGCTCCGCGAGTGCTGCCACCGTGGCTACGGTACCGCCCTGTAGAATCGGATTCCCGCCATGAAGCGTGCCCCGTACTGCGTTTTCTGCAACATCGTCGCCGGAACCGAGCCCGCGAACGTCATCTACGAGGACGACGAAGTCATCGTTATCCAGAACGTGCTGCGCTGGGTTCCCGTCATGCTCCTCGCCATGACGAAGGAGCACCGCACGCAGGCCGAGCTCTGGGAGAACGGCATCGAGGCCGTGGGTCGAATCGCCGCCAAAATCGGCGCCGAGGCCTGCCCCGACGGCTTCCGCCTGCTCTCCAACTTCGGCTTCGAGGCCATGCAGAGCCAGGAACACGGGCACCTTCACATCGTCGGCGGGACGCACCTCGGACCCTACGTCTGAGCTGCCCGCAGGGCCTCGCGCTGCTTCTCGAACAGCTCCGCGATGCCGCCCCGCGCCAGCTCCACGAGCGCATCCAGCGATGCCCCGTCGAACGGTTGCCCTTCCGCCGTTCCCTGCACTTCAACGAACGCGTCCGCGCCCGTCATGACCACGTTGAAGTCGACCTCCGCCGCCGAGTCCTCCTCGTAGCAGAGGTCGAGCACCGGCGTTCCCGCCACGATCCCCGCCGACACCGCCGCTACCTGGGTCGTGATCGTCTCCGGCGGGATGAGGTTGGCCAGCGCCAGCTTCTCGGCTGCCAGCCGCAGCGCGATGAAGCCGCCCGTAACCGACGCCGTCCGCGTTCCCCCGTCCGCTTGCAGCACGTCGCAGTCGACGGTGATGGTGCGCGGCCCCAGCAGGTCGAGGTCGACGGCGGCGCGCAGGGAGCGGCCGATCAACCGCTGAATTTCCTGAGTGCGCCCGCCCGGACGGCCACGCTCCACCTCACGCTGCGTCCGGGTCGAGGTCGAACGCGGCAGCATCGAGTACTCGGCCGTCACCCAGCCGCTCTGCGTGTTCCGCAGCCAGCCCGGCTGCCGCTCGGCGACGCTCGCCGCGCAGAGCACGCGCGTCTTCCCGAAGCCGATGAGGCAGCTCCCCTCGGCGAACTCCTGGTAGCCCGTTTCGATCGTGATCGGGCGCAGTTCGTGGGCCTGGCGGCCGTCGACTCGTGCTGGCATGGGGTTAGCTACGCTACCCCTCCCCCTCGGCAGGCGCAAAGCTCGGAACCCACCGCTCCGCCCGCACCGTGATGCTCTCCCCGTCGCTCACGATCGTCACGCGACCGTGCACGTCGGTGCGCAGCACCGCGCGGCCCTCCAGGTCCACGAGCGTCTCGTCAGTCGGGTGCCCGAAGCGGTTCCCCTCGCCCGCCGAGATGACCGTGACCCATGCTCCCGTGGCGTGGAAGAATCCGTCGGCGTTCGTGCTGGCGCCGTGGTGGGGGACCTTGAGCACGTGCGCGTCGATGTCCCCTGTCGCGATCAGGGCGCGCTGCGCCTCCTCCTCGA
>VXRS01000130.1:4970-7460 GCA_009838385.1 Dehalococcoidia bacterium
GTCGTCACGAGGATGGCGTCCCCCTGCCCGACGTCCAGCACGGTCACCTGCAGCGTTCCTGGCCCGCCCGCAGGCCAGACGCTGACAGCCACGATGGCCGCCACCAGCGCTCCCGCGCCGCTCGCCAGGGCCGCCGCGCGCACAGTCCGGACGACATCCCTTCGTGGCTCCCGGTCCGCGAGTCTCGGCGCGAGGTAGCGGTAGGCGGGCCACGCGAGGGCGCCGAGCGCCACGGTCGCGAGGAGCGCCGCCTCCGCTCCGAAGCGCGGTACCGTGACCGCCGCTCGCGGTAGGCTCGCCCCCGCTTCCGCCATCCAGATGATGAACGCCAGCGGGTAGTACGCGACGAGCCCGATCGCCCACCCCGCCGGCTCCCACACCGCTCCCGCGATCGCCGCCGCCCCGCTCAGCCAGAACGCGATCGCGAACACCGGCACGGTCGGGATGTTCACCAGCGGCCCGATCAGCGAGACCTGTCCGAACGTCACCCAGATGATCGGGAGCGCGGCGACCCAGGCGGCCAGCGACAGCGACGCCACCTCAAGCAGCACGTTAGGAACGACGCCTGCCGCTCCCACCCTTGCCGCCACCCATGCCAGCCCGTACCGGATCCAGGGACCGAACACGATGAGCCCGGCGGTCGAGGCCACGCTCAACTGGAACCCTGCCTCCAGCGCCAGCCGGGGCTGTGCAGCCGTCATCACGACAGCCGCCGCCGCCAGCGCCGCGAGACCGCTTCGCGGCCGGCCCAGCCAGAACCCGACGAGCACGATGAGCGCCATGATTCCCGCCCGCACGACCGTCTCCTCCGCCCCCGCGAGGAACACGTACAGCACGAGCGAAGCGGTCGCCGGCACGGTGGCCCAGTTGCGGCCCACCAGCGGGACGAACAACAGGAACGCGAGCGCCGTCACCAGCGCGATGTTCGAGCCCGAGACGGCGACGAAGTGCGCCAGCCCCGTCTCCCGGAACGCCTGCGTGAGTTCGCGCGGCATCGTCCCGTCGCGGCCCATCACGATGCCCGATCCGAGCGCCGCCGCCGGCTCGGGCAAGGCCGCCTGCATCGAGCGATCCAGCCGCAGCCGCATCTCCGCGGCCAGCGCGCGCGGACTGCCGCGCGGCCCCTCCCCGGTCCGCTCCACCCGCGGGAAACTCATCGTCCCCACGACGTCTCGGCGGGCGAGGAAGGCTCGGTAGTCGAACGCCTCGAGTTCCGGCGGCGCCTCCAGCCTCCCCGACAGTCGCACGGGTGTCCCGTACCCCAGGTCATCGGTCTGGCGCACCGTGATCAGCACGCGACCATCCGTGTCGCGCCACACCCCGCCGTCCTCCACCCGCTCCACCCGGACGTGGTAGCGATTCGTCGTCAGGCCCGGGTCCGGCTCGGAGTCGATGCGCCCTGCGAGCGTCACCTCCCCGCCGACCGAGCGTGCGAGGTCCGGCAGCGGTTCACTCGCCCAGCCCTCGAAGCGCCAGGCCCCGAGGAGAGCCAGCACCGCGGCTGCCCCCAGCAGTGCCGCTGCTCCCCGCCCCCGCAGTGCCCACGCCCCGGGCGCGGCGGCGGCGAACCACGCTCCGGCCACCCACACGGGCGCATCCCACACGCCAACAACCGCGAAGCCCAGAAGCCACGCAGCAGCGAGGAAGGGGAGGGTCACGGAAACTCGGGGTCAGGGAGCCGGGTCAGGCGACGAATCGGTAGCCCTTGCCGCGGATCGTCTCAAGCTGCTCGTCGCTGCCGAGCACCGCCCGCATCTTGCGGCGCAGGTTGCTCACGTGGGCGCGCACGAGCGTGTTCGCTCCGGCGTCGTCGTGGTACTGCCAGACCTCGGCCAGCAGCGTGCGGGGATGCAGGATCTCGCCCTCGTGCGCCATCAGGTAGGCCAGCAGGTTCGCTTCGATGTTCGTCAGGTGCTCGGACCCCTCGGTCCCCTTGAGGGTGTTGGTGTCCGTCTCGACCTCGAAGGGGGCCCGCGCCGTGCGGGTCGGGTCTCCGAGCATGCTTCGGAGCGTCTCGCCCAGCTTCTCCAGCGGGAACGGCTTCTTAATCACGGGTCCGGGAACGTGGAAGTGCGGACGGCGCGAACCCTTCCGCAGCATGTACACCAGCGAAGGCGTCTCGCGATCCTGGTACGTGCGGGCCAGCCACTGGCTGAACTGCGTGAAGCGGGAGCCGGGCTCTCCCCGGGGCACGCCCTGAACATCGACCACCAGCGCGGCTGGCGCGAACGGGTCGAGCTGAGCCATCAACACGTCGTAGTTGGGATACGTTGCCACCTCGTACCCCCGCTCGCGGAGGTAGGTATGGAGTGCCTCTCGCATCCGGGGGTCACGGCTGACGGCAACTACAACGGGCAATTCAATCTCACGTTTGCGGGTGGCTCGGGAATACTAGGATGCTGGTGGGGGGTGTCAAGAGAATCGAGAGACATAAATTCATGAGTTCTGGCGAGAAGCTCCCGGCGCTCGCCGGAGGGTCACGAGGAGCCT
>VXRS01000130.1:7560-10721 GCA_009838385.1 Dehalococcoidia bacterium
TCGATCGGGTCCGGGAGCTCCCGTTCCGCCGAGAGGGTCTCGCTCGGCTCCTCCCCGCCCGCCTCGAACTGCCTCGAGTCGAACCGGACGATCCGTTCATCCGGCAGGTAGGTGGTGGCGAAGTGGCGAGCGTTCCCCTCCTCCAGGTCGAGCACGACCCGCAGTGACGAGAACGGCCGCAGCGTGGCTGAGTCCACGAGCGCGGAACCGTTGTCCTCGTAGCGACCCTCTTCGGCATCGCGACAGAGCCGCCGCACCTCCGTGACTCCCGGCGAAACATCCGGACTCGTCTCCAGCACGCAGGTCCCTTCGAGGTTGTCGCGTTGCGTGAGGTTGTAGTGGAGCCGTTCAGGCCCGGTCCACGGCGGCTCCGTGAACACCGGGGCGTGCGACTCGATCGGTTCGCTGCCGCACGCCAGAAGCGCCGCGCCTGCCAGCGCCACCACCGCCAACCCCAGCCGGCGCCTCACGCCGCCGCCACCGCCTGCTCGATGCGTCGCAACGCCTCGTCGATGGCGGCTGCGTCGACATCCTTGTGCGTGACCATGCGGATACGCCCGGCGCCGAACGGCACCGCCCGCACCCCCTGCTCCGCGAAGGCCGCCAGCCACCCCTCCCGCGTCCCCTCGAGGACGCGCAGGATGACGATGTTCGTCGCCGGCGTCTCAACGGCGAACGGCCCGAGCCGTCCCAGCCCTTCCGCCAGTGTGCGCGCGTTTGCGTGATCCTCCGCGAGCCGCTCGATGTTGTGCTCCAGCGCGTGGATTCCCGCCGCGGCGAGCACCCCCGCCTGCCGCATCCCCCCGCCCAGCATCTTCCGCTCCCGTCGCGCCCGATCGATCAGCTCACTCGGGCCGCAGAGCACGGAGCCGACCGGGCACGCCAGCCCCTTCGAAAGGCAGAACGAAACCGAGTCGGCGGACGCGGCCAGCTCCGCTGCCGGTGTTTCGCTCGCGACCTCGGCGTTGAAGATGCGGGCCCCGTCGAGGTGCACGGCCGCCCCCGCTTCGCGCGCGATGGCGGCCAGCGCCTCCGTCTTCGCCGCCGGGAGGACCTGCCCCCCGCAGCTGTTGTGGGTGTTCTCCAGGCAGAGCAGGGCCGTTCGCGGCGTGTGAAGGTTCGGCTCCCGAATCGCCGCTTTCACATCACCCTCGTCGAGCCCACCCCCGGCGTCGTTCGGCAGTGGGCGCAGCTGCACCCCGCCGATACGCGCCGACCCCGCGACCTCGGCATTGAAGATGTGCGACTGGCTGCCGAGGAGCACCTCGTCCGTGGGGTGCGTGTGGCTCAGGACCGCCACGAGGTTCGCCATCGTACCGCTCGGCACGTAGACGGCCGCTTCCTTGCCCACGCGCTCGGCCGCCATCGCTTCGAGCCGGTTCACGCTCGGGTCGTCCCCGAAGACGTCGTCGCCGACCTCCGCCTCGGCCATGGCGCGGCGCATCGCGGCGTCCGGTTGCGTCACCGTGTCGCTGCGCAGGTCGATGGGATGCGGGTCGCTCATTCGCGCTGCCAGATGGTGCGCATGCCTTCACCCCCACGCACCGCAGCCAGCACCTCGCGTCGCTCTTCGTCGAGCAGCTCGCGGTGAACCCGCACCGCCTCCTCCCCCGCTGACTCACCTCCGATTGCCTCCATCCGCCCTCTCACCACATCCCACAGCCCCGACTCCCCGATGACGCTGACCCGACGCGGCCACGCGAACGACATCAGCTTCTCGGGATAAGGGAACGCCGGCCGCAGCTCCTTGACCGCCCGGACCCGTTCCTCCACCGAGTTCACCCGCGGAACCCGCGAGATGTAGGGAGGCTCCGTGGCCGTGCTGCGAAAGTCGACGAGTACGCGGCTGCCCACCGTCTCGAGTCGGATGATCAGCACTTCCGAGTCCTCGATGACGCGGCGCACCTCGTCCAGGTCGATGCCAAAGTCGTCGCTCACAAGTGGTGCTCCGTGCGGGCTCCGGTCATGGTAGCAGCCCTGTTCTGGGCCGCCAGCGAAGGGGCCTTACTGGCACAGCAGCGCGAACGTGAACCCGCGCGCCGAGAGTTCGCCGAGCACCCGGTCGAGCGCCGCAACCGTCTGCGAACGCTCCCCTCCCCCGTCGTGCATCAGCAGGATCGCTCCCGGGCGAGCGTGCGCAAGCAGGTGCTCGGCGATCTGGTCCGCGCCCGGCCTGCGCCAGTCCTGCGGGTCGACGGTCCAGAGCGTAAGCGTCTTGCCCAGCTCCGCTGCGAGCGTGCCCGTCTGTGCGTCGTAGGCGCCGTACGGTGGCCGCAGGCACGCGATCGGATCGGCCTGCTCGCCTGCCGCCTCGTGGATTGCCCGGTCCGTATCCCGCACCTCGGCGATGAACGTCTCCCGGTCCACCTTGTCCAGCGAGGCATGGTCGAACGTGTGGTTCTCGGGATCGTGTCCCTCCGCGACCATGCGCGCTGCCAGTGCCGGGTAGGCCAGCACGTTCTGTCCCAGCACGAAGAAGGTCGCCGTCGCGCCGTGCCGCGCGAGCACGTCGAGCACCTGTGGCGTCCACCTCGGGTGGGGCCCATCGTCGAAGGTCAGGTAGACGACCGGCTCGCCCGCCGGGCCGTGGGCAGGATGCTTCACGGACGGCGGGGGGCTCGAGGGAGCGGCATCCTTCGGTTGCTGGCTCGCTTCCACCAACTGCTCCAGTGCCTCCCACGTCGGCCCGTCGACGACCCCCGCCGGGGGCAGCCCCGCCTCGACCTGCAGCTTCAGCACGGCCTCACGCGTCGCTTCGTCGTAGACGTCGTAGTAGCGCCCCGGATACCGGAACCTGAGCTGGGGTACTCGCGCGAGCCGCCGGTGCAGCGCCCGCACTGCCCGTCCCCGGTCCCCCGTGCCCAGCGTGTACTGCTCGAAGAAGGAGGGATCGGGCGCGTCGAGCAGCGTCTCCGGGTCCGGTGCGTCCGGGGGAAGGCCGGGCGCGACCTCGGTGGATTCCAGGTACGCCTTCGCCTGCTGCAGGAACGGGTCGTCGGGCGCCAGCCGGAGCGCGCGCCCGATCGACGACCGCGCCCGGCTCAGCTCCTCCGGCGAGGCGAGCACCTGGCCCAGCGCCCGCACGGCGTGGATGGCGGGGTCGTCGTTCCGGACCTTCAGCGCCTCGTCCGCATAGAAGAGCAGGTACGAGACCATTGTCG
>VXRS01000118.1 GCA_009838385.1 Dehalococcoidia bacterium
CTCGGCCTACCCATATCTCGTCGGGCGGGGGGGGGTCGTTGTGGTTTTTAAGCCCCTGGCCAATGGCCGCGGCCGACCCTGGCGCCACCTGTGGTGGCCTGGGTGAATCGGACTGCTGGGCGTCGACGCCGAACTGGGCGAGGGCCATGGTGTTGGCCACCCCCGAGAAGCCGTGCTTGTCCGCAACGACTGTGGCGGGGAGCTCGCTCAGCCCGAGTTGCTGCACGACTTCGGGGAACGTTTCGGCCTCTATGACGGTCGCCTCGACCTTGTTCGAGAAGAGGGCGAGCTGGTAGGCGCTCGCCACCGCCTGCGCCCCCGCCGGGTGGCGCATGGAGCCGACCACGACGATGGAAAGAGTGTCGGTGAGACGGTCGAGGACCTCGGCGAGGGCAGCGGGCGGGGAGGGTGGCGCGGGGAAGGCGGAGATGACCTCGACCAGCACTTCGAAGAAGAGACCCTGGGGCAGTCCGTAGTAGCGGAGGGGCGGGGCGCCGGCGCCACGCCGGAGGAGGACGGCGGGAACGCGCTCGACCTTCCAGCTCTCCACGAGCTGAGGCTCGGCGTGGAACTCGTGCGTGACGAGGCGGAGCTTCGGGGAGACGCCGACGAGGTCTTCGAGCGTCTCCTTCGTGGGTCCGCAGGCGGGGCAGGGGGTGCGGGGCGCTGCGCCGGGCACGATCAGTCCGCTTTCGCCCTGGTGGAAGTAGTCGATCGTGACCGGGGCGGAGAGCAATTCGAAACGCTGGCGGAGGGCGGCAAGGACGTTCTCGGGGATCATGCGGGGCTCCCAACGGGGTCCGGGAAGGAGACGCCAGTCTCGGCAGCGAGCTCGCGGAGCTGGTCGACGACGGCGCTATCGAGGGGGATGCCGTGGGCTTCACGGTCGGCCCGGGCTTCCGCCTCCTTGTCGCCCGGGATGCGGACACGGTCGACACCGGGGGCGGGGGCGATGGCGTGGATGCGGTCGGCGAGTTCGGCCATCTCGGACTGGAACTCGGCGGGGTCGCGGAAGGCGTCGATACGCCAGGCGGCGAACCACTGCCCCATGTGAGGGCGGGGCATGATCATCCCGAAGCCGGCCCCGGAGAGGACACCGGAGAGGATGTCGGAGACGAGGCCGAGGCCGTAGCCCTTGTAGGAGCTGGTCTCGAGGGAGGAGCCGAGGGGGAGGAGCGCCCCGCCCTGGCCGAGGGCGGAGGGGTCGTCGGTGCTGCGGCCCTCGTCGTCGACGGCCCAGCCGGCGGGGAGGCGCTTGCCCTGACGCCCTGCAATTTCGAGCTTGCCGCCGGCGACGGCGGTCGTGGCCATGTCGAGGGAGAAGGGCTCGCGGCCCTCGATGGGGGCGGCGAAGGCGAGCGGATTCGTGCCGAACGCACGCTCGGCGCCTCCGGCGGGAACGGCGAGCACGGGCGTGTTGCAACTCGCCATGCCGATCAGGCCGCGGGCGGCGGCGCGCTCGGCGTAGTAGCCGGCAGCGCCAAAGTGGCGTCCGTTGCGGATGGTGACCATGCCGATGCCGGTGGCCTCGGCGCGGGCGATGCAGCGGTCCATGGCGTCGACGGCAACGACGACGCCCATGCCGCCGTCGCCGTCGAGGGCGAGGGTGGCGGGGGTCTCGCGCAGGATGCGGACCGTGGGCGTGGGATTCACGCGGCCGTCGCGCAGGCCGGGCACGTAGCCCCCGTGCCAAGTGAGGTGGGCGATGCCGTGGGATTCGATGCCCTTCAGGTCGGCGTCGACGAGCACCTCGGCGGCGATGGCGGCATCGGCCGCGGGCATGCCGAAGTACTCGAGGGTGGAGGCGGTGTGAACGCGCAGGGCGGCGGCCTCGAAACGGTCGCGGGATTCGGGCATCCGCGTGATTGTCGGGGACGGGGGCCTGGAACGCGAGCGGGGGCGGCTGCGTAGACTTGCCGCCGAGCAAGGAGGGCGCATGCGGCAGGAGCCAATCCCGGTGGTGGTGTCGTTCCCGTTGACGGAACAGACGCGGGCGACGATCGAGGGCGCATCCCCGCTGGTGCGCATCCTGGACTACCCCACGGAACGCATCGCACCGGGCGCGTTCCGCCCGCCGCCGACCGCTGAGCAGGCCGGCATCCTGGGGCAGGCGGAGGTGCTGTTCGGCTCCCACCTGGACCCGATCGCCGTACACGAGGCCGCCCCGAACCTGAAGTGGTTCCAGGTGCTGACCGCAGGGCTCGACGAGTTAATCGAGCAGGGCATCCTCGAGCACGACTTCACGATCACGACAATGAGCGGCGTCGGGGCGGTGCCTATCGCTGAGTACTGCATGGGCGTGATGGTGATGCTGGAGAAGGACCTGCACGAGGCGATGCGGGACCAACTGGAACATCGCTGGAACTTCCACTTCGCCGGGCAGCTGAAGGGGAAAACGTGCGGGATCGTGGGGCTGGGAGCGATCGGACAGGAGCTGGCCATACGGGCACGCGCCTTCGGGATGCGGGTCGTGGCGACGCGCCGCAGCGCCGAGGCAGGTGACACCGACCCGGACGTGGATGTGCTGCTGCCATCGAGCGACCTGCCACGGCTGCTGGCCGAGTCGGATTACGTCAACCTTTGTGTCCCGTTGACGCCGGATACGGACGGGATGATCGGGGCGGATGAGCTGGCGCTCATGAAGCCCGAGGCGTCCATCGTGAACATCGCGCGGGCGACCGTCATCGACACGGACGGGCTGCTCGATGCGCTGCGGGAGCGACGGATCGCGGGAGCGGCGCTCGACGTCCACGACCCTGAGCCGCTCCCGGAGGACAGTCCCTTCTGGGACATGCCCAACGTGATCGTGACACCCCACCGCTCGGGCTCGATCCACGGCTACTTTGACCGGGCAGCGGAGTTCTTCGCGGAGAACCTGCAGCGGTACGTGCGCGGCGAACCGCTCATGAACGTGGTCGGGCGCGAGCGCGGGTACTAGCTCCCGGGTACGGCGGCGGCGTTGCGCTCACGTGCCCAGGCGTGCGCCTCCTCGGAGGCGACCCACCTGATCGCGTTCGAGAGCAGCTTGCGGTAGTTCGGGTTGTTGTAGGACGTGGGCACGTCGCCCGGCTGGATGTAGACGATCGGGCTGTTGTAGTGGTTCTTCGCCCACGAGACCATGTTGCTGGTGGGCGGGTGGCTCCACTCGCCACGCTCGTACATACGCCGCTCGTGCACGACGAGGGCGGGCGAGAAGAAGTTCTTGTAGGTGAACTCGAAGTCGCTGCGCAGGAGCGGGACGACGTTGTCCTCGAAGTAGGGAGCGAGGTAGAGCTCGTCCTGGAGCTCGAAGGACGGGTCGAGGCCTTCGACGACTGGATGGTCGGGCTCGACGACGGTGACGTTGTGGTTCACCGCGAGCAAGTAGCCGGAGTCGGGCCACTGCTGGCCGCGAAGCTCGCCGGGGTCGTAGAAGAAGCGGCCACCGACCATCTCGGCGTACTCCTCCCACGCAGGCCAGGAGCAGATGTTGTGGTGGATCATGACCATGCCCTTGCCCGCTTCGAGGAGGGAGCGATAGCCGTCCTTGAGCGACTGGGGCGGGTCGGCGTCCCCGATGCCGCGGCCGGGCATCGAGTAGTCGACGATGACGTCGTAGGGGGCGGCGGCCTCGGCGCTGAAGAACGCCTGGGCGGCGGGCTGCTCGACGTGCGTCCAGGCGGAGATGCCGCCATCGGCCTGGAACGCGTCGAACATAGAGAAGAAGGGTTCGCGCTGGAACGGGTGGCCCTTCGTGGCGAGGAGGACGTTGGGAGAGGTCATTGGGAGCCTCCAACTGGTAGCGGGGCCAGTGTGCGCCCACGGGAAGGGCCTCGCAACGGGTGCGCGGGGGCTCGGTATCCTGTGCGCCGCGGCGCCGTGAGGCGCCTTGGGAGGTAGCAGCATGGCGAAGCGGGTGCTGATCGCGGGAGCGTCGGGGCTGGTGGGGTACGCGGCGGTGCGGCACTTCGCGCCACTGCCGGGCTGGGAGGCGGTCGGGGTCTCGCGGCGGGTGCCGGCGGGGCTGCCGGCTGAGGCGGAGCTGCTCTCGGTCGACCTGCTGGACGCGGAGGCGTGCGAGCGCGTCTTCGGGGCCATGTCGAACGTGACGCACCTGGTGTACGCGGCGCTCCAGGAGGTGCCGGGCCTGATGCCGGGATGGGTCGACCCGGAGGTGATCGAGCGGAACGCCAGCATGCTTCGGAACCTGTTCGAACCGCTTTCGCGGGCGGCTCCCGGGCTCGAGCACGTCTCCCTATTGCACGGCACGAAGGCGTACGGGCTGCACCACCCCAGCATCGGGGCGAAGGGCGTGAAGGTGCCGTTGCGGGAGCGGGAGCCGCGCAGGGAGCACCCGAACTTCTACTTCGAGCAGGAGGACTACCTGCGGGCGAAGCAGGCCGAAGGAGGCTGGGAGCTGACGACCTGGCGTCCGACGGTGATCTACGGGGATGCGCCGGGGAACAACATGAACCCGATCCCGGTGATCGGGGCCTACGCGGCGCTGCTGCGCGAGGAAGGGAAGCCGCTCGACTTTCCGGGCAAGCCGGGCGCGCCGACGCTGCGGGAGGCGGTGGACGCGGACCTCGTGGCGCATGCACTCTCGTGGGCGACGGAGGAGCCGGCGGCGTGGGGCGGGACGTTCAACCTGACGAACGGCGACGTGTTCATGTGGGAAAACGTCTGGCCGGCGATCGCAGAGACGCTCGGGATGGAGGCGGGGGAACCGCGCGAGCTCTCGCTCGTGGAGGAGATGCCGAAGCGGGCGGCGGAGTGGTCGGCGCTGGTCGAGCGGTACGGGTTGACCTCGCCCGCCGATCTCGTCGAGTACTGCGGCTACAACTCGCTCATCTACGCGGACACGGTGCTGGGCGCGCCGAACCGGCCGCCGTTGCCCATCCTGAACAGCACGATCGCCGTGCGGCAGGCGGGGTTCACCGAGTGCATGGACACGGAGGACATGTTCCGAAAGTGGTTCGCGCGTCTGCAGGAGACGGGAGCGATTCCACCGGCGTAGGGAGGCGGTTGGGGCGAGCGCCTACTTGAAGCGGTAGGTGATGCGGCCCTTGGAGAGGTCGTAGGGCGAGAGCTCGACGAGCACGCGGTCGCCGAGAAGCACCTTGATGCGGTAGCGGCGAACGCGACCGCTCACATGGGCGAGCACCTCGTGTCCGTTGGCCAGCTCGACGCGGAAGACGGCGTTGGGGAGCGCCTGGGTGACGAGCCCTTCGACTTCGATGGATTCCTGTTTTGCCACGGGCCAACCGTACCAGACGGCGCGCACTGGCGCTCGGCGGAACGCTCGCTAGACGGGAATCCAGTGGAGCTTGCCGTCGCGCTTCACCTTGGAGAGGCGGCCCTCCTCGAAGAGGTGCTCCAGGTGGGAGAGGGTCTCGCCGACGGCGGCGCGCTGCATGAACGGCTCGAAGTCGTTGAGCGTCCCGGTGGCCCACTTGACGCGGCCGGCGACATCCCAGGCGGTGGCGCCCGCGTCGACGCAGCGCAGCATCTCGTCTAGGCGCTCACGGTGGTGGTCATGGATCTCGTTGACGCGGCGCTTGAGCTCCTTGATGTCGAACTCGTGCGCGGGAAGGACGTGGTCGACGTCAAGCTCGGCGACGATGTCGAGGGAGCGGATGTAGTCGCCGAGGGGGTCGCCGGAGGTCTGGGAGTGCATCGAGACGTTGGGCGTGATGGTGGGGAGGATGTGGTCGCCGCTGAAGAGCAGCTTGCGGTTCGGCTCGTAGAGGCAGATGTGGCCGGGGGCGTGGCCGGGCGTCCAGATGACTTCGAAGTGAAAGTCGCCGGCGCTCAGGGTCTCCCCACCGTGGACCTTGTAGTCGGGGGCGGCGGGCTGGACCTTGTCGAGCATGTCCATGGAGCCGCGGGACATCTCGGGGGCCTTCATCTCCGGCACGCCGTGCTGGCCCATGTACTTCTGCATCTCGTCCGTGAGGCCACGAGGGGCGTAGTAGCGGGAGGCGATGAAGTCGGCCTCGCGCTCGTGCATGATGACCTCGCAGTCGGAGACCTGCTTGAGGCGCCCGGACATGCCATAGTGGTCGGGGTGGACGTGGGTGATAACGAGTTGCGTGATCTCGGAGGGGTGGCTGCCGACCTCACCCATGCCCTCCTCAAGGGCGGCGTAGGCGACGTCGGTGTTCCAGCCGCAGTCCACGAGCATCGTGTCCGACCCGTGCTTGATTAGGTAGGGCATGACGTAGGGCAGGCCCTTGATGACGCGGGGCGTGCGCTCAAGCTCGACCCGGAGCTTCTTCGCCTCCTCGTACTTGTACTGGGGGAAGGGCGTAAGAAGCTGGTGGACGCCATCGAGAATCTTCATGCGGGCTCCTGGAAACGCTGGGACAAGCGGGGTGATTCGCGGTTGCGGGAGTCAGGATCGTACGGGGCCGGTCGCGCAAACGCCACGCCAACCGGCGCTGGCGGGTAAGCTGCCCGGTCAGCAACCCCGGAGGGCACGCCTTGGCACTCTCGATCCCGGAACGCCTGGACGACCTCACGCCGGAGTGGCTGACGGCTGCCCTGCGCGAGTCAGGGGAGCTGACCCCGACGACGACTGTGACCTCGGCCGAGCGCGAGATCCTTGGGGAGGGCGCGGGCTTCCTGGGCGACATTGCCCGGCTGTCGCTCGCCTACGAGGGCGGCGAGGGGCCGGCGACGGTCATCGCCAAGCTCCCGAAGCTGGCGAATCGGGCGATGGGGGAGCTGCTGGGCGCGTACGAGCGGGAGAGCTGCTTTTACGACGAGATGGCCGCCGACCTGCCGCTCTCGACGCCACGGATGTACTACGGAGACTTCGATCGGGACGTGACCTCGGAACGGCAGGAGGCGGTGCTGCAGTTGGCGGACCGCACCCCACGGTTTCTGTCGGGGCTCACGACACGGATGGGAATGTGGGTCGCAGGGCGGAAGAAGCGGCGCTACATCCTGCTGCTGGAGGACATCGGGGACGCGGAGCCGGGAGACCAGCTCACGGGGGTTTCGCCAGAGCGCTGCGCAGCGGTGCTCTCCGCAATCGCGCGGATGCACGCCGCCTACTGGAACAGCCCGGTTGTGGAAAACCGGTTCTGGCTGATCCCGCTCAGCATCGACGCACGCATCCGGCACGGGCTCTTTCGGACTTCGCAGCCAGCCTTCCGGGAGCGGTCCAGCCACCTCATCGACGAAGGATTCGCGCGGGCGCTCGCGTGGACGCTGGAACACGGCGAAGACGCTGCCCGGAGTCTCCAGCGGGGCGCGCCGGTCACGCTGGTGCACTGCGATCTGCGGCTGGACAACGTCGCCTTCCGGGAAGGCGAGCCACTGGTATTCGACTGGCAGCTCGTGCGGCGAGGTCCGGCGGCCTACGACGTTGCCTACTTCCTTTCGGGGGCGTGTCCAGACCTGACAGCGGAGGATGAGGCCGAGCTGCTCCACGGCTATTTCGCGGCGCTCGAGGAGCTGGGCATCCGCGACTATTCCTTCGAGGCGCTCATGCGGCACTACCACCTGGGCCTGCTGACGGCCATGCAGACGCTCACGGCCACGGACATGATGGACATGGGCGAGGGCCGAGGCGTTCGGCTGATGGAGGCATGGCACGAGCGGCTGGGCGCACGCGTGTCGGGTATCGACTTCGACCGATTGCTGGCGGACGCGCCGGCGTAGGCTGGACACATGGACCGCTTCATCCCCGAGCGGATCGAGGACCTGACCACGGAGTGGCTGACCACCACCCTGCGCGAGGGAGGGCACCTCACGCCGGCGGGCGCGGTCACCTCCGCGGAACGCGAGATCCTCGGCGAGGGCGAGGGGTTCATGGGGGACATCGTGCGGCTGCGACTGTCGTACGAGGGCGGAGAGGGGCCGGCAAGCGTGGTCGCGAAGATGCCGCGGCTCGAGAACCGGGCGTTCGGAGAACTCGTGGGGGTGTACGAGCGGGAGAGCTGCTTTTACGAAGAGCTCGCGGGTGATGTGCCGGTGGCGCTGCCCGGCGTGTACTACAGCGACTTCGATCGCCACGCCGTCTCGGATCGCCAGAAGGGGACGATGAGGCTGGCCAACCGCCTTCCGCAGCCGCTCCTGCCGCGGGTGACGCGCGTTGCCCTGTGGTCGGCGGGACGCCGAAAGCGGCGCTATCTCCTGCTGCTCGAGGACCTGGGGGATGCCCAATCGGGCGACCAGCTTGCGGGCACGGATCCGTCGGTGTGCGCAACGGTGCTCACGCTGATCGCGAAGATGCACGCCTCGTTCTGGGAGAGCCCGCAGCTCGACGGCCGCTACTGGCTCGTGCCCTTCGCAGGGGACTCCCGCATCCGCCAGAGCCTGTTCCTGGAGGGGCGAGACTCGTTCCGGGAACGGCACCCCGATCTCTTCGACCCCGAGTTCGAGCGCCTGGTCGCGTGGGTAAGCGAGCACGGAGTCGAAACGATCGACCGGCTGCAGGAGGAAGCCCCGGAGACGCTCGTCCACGGCGACCTGCGTCTGGACAACCTCGTGTTTCGCGACGGTGAACCGGTCTTCTTCGACTGGCAGGCGATCCGGCGCGGACCGGCAGCATACGACGTGGCCTGGTTCCTCTCCGGGTCGAGCGACGACCTGACCGACGACGACGAAGCCGAGCTCCTGCACGGCTACCACGCGGAGCTGGAAGCGCACGGTGTCAGTGGCTACCCGTTCGAGGCGTTCGAACGGCACTATCGGATGGGGCTCCTCGCCACCGCGCAGACACTGGGACTGCTCACGATCCTCGACGTGGGGGCAAGCGAGGGCCGGGGGGCGGAGATGGCAGCGGCGTGGGTCAGACGCCTGCGGGCGCGCCTCGAGCAGGTCGACCTGGACCGCGTGCTCAACCCCTAGCGAGTCCCGCTACAGGGGCCAGCGCTGGCTCGCCTCGTAGGCGTGGTGGATGGGGTGGTGGATCCAGATCTGGGCGACGAGCTCGGCCTTGGGCATGCGGTAGTCGCCGAGGGTGACCACCGTGGCGAGGTCGTCCTCGTCGAGCGTCTCGGCGAAGGCGGCCGAGGTCTCGGAGCCTTCGAGAATCATGGTCCCGAGCTCCTCGCGCGAGACCTCGGCCATGCGCTCGATCGTGCGGGCGTTGCCGGCAGCGGCGTCGTCGTTGCTGAACGACTCGAATGCGCCGGTGCTGAGGCCGCCGTAGAAGCCCTCGAGGCCGCCAGCGCCGGCCGCGATGTGCCGGAAGGCGTCGGCGGTGGTCCACTCCTGGGCGAGCTGGCGGTCGAAGTCGGGGACGTGCTCGAGGGCGGCGGCGGCGCGCCGGCCGGCGAAGCGGATGCCTTCGACGAGTTCCTGCTTGGTGATACTCATTGGTTCTTCCTCCTGTGAGGGTATTGGGGCGGCTATTCGCCGCGATGGACGACGGCGATGGAGCCGGGCACGTGCCCGCCGTTGATGGCGATGGTTTGGCCGGTGATCCAGGAACCGGCCTCGGAGGCGAGGTAGACGACACCGGCGCCGATGTCGCTGGGCCTGCCCATGCGGCCGGTGGGGAGCCGGTTGCCGTAGGCCTCCTGTTCCTCCTCGGTCATGGGGAACATGGCGGCGAACTGCTCGGTGAAGATTGGTCCGGGCGCGATGCCGTTGACGCGGATGCGGCGCTCTGCGAGCTCGCGGGAGAGGGTCATGGTCATGTTCACGACGCCGGCCTTGGCGGCGCCGTAGACGCCCGTGTGGGGGGCAGCGTTGAGGGCGGCCCCGGAGACGATGTTGACGATGGTCGACCCGTCGGGCATGTGGGGGAGGGCGGCGCGGATGCCGAGGAAGGCGGAGGTGAGGTTGAACTCGATCATCTCGTCCCAGTACTCGTCGGGAGTCTCCGCGAGGTCGCGGACCGCGCTGTCCTGGCTGCCTCCGGCGTTGTTCACCCAGACGGTGATCTTGCCGAAGGCCTCGACGGTGGCGGCAACAAGGCGATCGATGGCGGCCCGGTCGAGCACATCGGTGGGGACGGCGAGGCCGCGGCCCCCGCGCGCCTCAACGCCCTCGACGACGCGGGCAAGGTCGTTCTCGCGGCGAGCGGCGACGACGACATCGGCGCCGGCATCGGCCATGGCGAAGGCGATGCCCTCGCCGATCCCGCGGCCTCCACCGGTGATCACGCCAACGTGGCCATCCAGCCGGAAGTCATCCAACACGCTCATATCGCACCTCCGGGCGCAGCCTACGGGGCGGGGGCGGGAAGCGCGATTCGGCGGCCTAGCCGCGCTCGGCGAGGCGTCGGCGCTGGGCGTCCTCGCGCTCGGCGAGGCCCTCGGCGCTCATCCCGAAGATGTCGGGGGGCGACCAGCCATTCAGTCCGGCATAGGTATCGATCTGGCTACGGTGATGGACCTCGTGCTCGACCAGCATCATGAGGACGCGCCAGCCGGCGAGCGTGGCGTCGCCCTCGATCAGGGGAACCCGGCGCTGGAGCCACTCGTCGGGGGTGTCCTGGAGGCGCTCCTGGACGGCGGCGGCGCTCTCCTCGAGGGCGGGCGCCCAGAGCTCGGG
>VXRS01000201.1 GCA_009838385.1 Dehalococcoidia bacterium
GTCTTCCGCCCGGGCCGTGGCGGCGGGCGCGCGGGGGGGCGGGGGGCGGGGCGCGGGGGGGTGGGGGGCCGGGGCGCGGGCCCGGGGGGGGGCACGGCGGCGGGAGGGTCGCGCCGGAGCGTCCTCGTCCTCGTCGCTGCTGGCCCTTGCAGGGGCACGGCGGCGGGAGGGGCGAGCCGGGGCCGCTTCCTCGGCGTCCTCGGTGGCGCGGCGGCGGGAGCTGGCGCGCCTCGGGGCGGGCGGCTCCTCCTCGGTGGTTTCGGCTTCAGCCGCGTCGGCAGTCCTGGCCGCGCTCGAGCGTCCTCCGCGCGTTCCGCGGCGGCGGCGGCGGGCGGGGGCGGGGCTCTCGTCTTCGTCGGTGGTGTTGGTCGTTGTGGTTTCGGTTTCGTTTGCTTCCGGCGCCTCCTC
This sequence comes from Dehalococcoidia bacterium, assembly GCA_009838385.1. Next base: position 409 of record VXRS01000201.1, read on the forward strand.
CTCGGAGGTGCGGCTGCCGGTCAGAAAATTGAGTGCCATGTGGGGTTACGTTCCCATCCTTTGCAGAACACTGATTCGGGCGGCGACGGCTCCCGCGATTGCGCGGAAACCTTCGGCTGACGCCGAGTCCCCTTTGTCGACCACGAGCGGTACGCCCTGGTCGGAGCCCTCGCGAATCTGGGGCTCTATGGGGATTTCGCCGAGGAAGTCGATGCCGAGCTCCTCGGCGGCGTCACGTGCGCCGCCGTGCCCGAAGATGTCGTATCGCGTGCCCGTATCGGGGGCGATGAAGTAGCTCATGTTCTCGATCATGCCAAAGACGGGCACGTCGAGTTTCTCGAACATGGAGACCGCCTTCATGGCGTCCTCCAGCGAGACATCCTGTGGGGTCGAAACGATGACGGCTCCGGCGATGGGCGCTTCCTGCGCCATGCTCATCGAAGCATCGCTGGTGCCGGGTGGCAGGTCGATGATGAGGTAGTCGATGTTCTCCCAGGGCACGTCGTGCAGCAGCTGGCGGACGGCGCTGCCGATCATGGGGCCGCGCCAGACGACGGGCGTTCCCTTGGGGAGGAGGAATCCGAGGGACACGAGCTCGACGCCGTACTTCTCGACCGGACGCAGGCCCTCGGTCTGGTTGGCCTGGAGTCCCGCGGCCAGACCGAACATGGTCGGGATATTGGGGCCCGTGATGTCGGCGTCGACGAGGCCCACCTTCGCCCCTGTGGCGGCCAGGGCAACGGCGAGGTTGGTGGCGACGGTCGACTTTCCGACGCCACCCTTGTTCGAGGCCACGGCGATCACGTTGCGCACGCCCTCGATCGGCTTCTGACCCTCACGCGGGTCGCTGGCGCGCACCTGCGCTCCCCAGTCGAGCGTCACGGACTCGACGCCGGGAAGCCCCTCGAGCGCGGCCTGGACGTCAGCCTCGATGACGTCCTTGAGGGGGCAGGCAGGCGTCGTCAGCTCGACCTTCACGCTTACGGCCCCGCCCTCAATGGTCAGATCCTCGATCATCCCGAGGGAGACGATGTCACGGTGCAGTTCGGGGTCGTTGACGGTGGCGAGTGCGGCGAGAACGGCGTCCCGGTCTACCGCGGTGGGAGCGGTCATTACAGCTACGGCATCCTGATGGCGGCGGTTTTCCTCGATTGCGTGTGCGCCGAGCGGGAGAAAGAGTCCGCGGGGAGATCACGGCGGAAACGCGAGAGAAGGGCGGCCCTTGATTGGGTTATGTGCACAGTGCCCACTGGGATGGTACCGCGCCTTCCGACCACGGGCCAGCGGCGCTGGGCGCGGGCCGGCAGCGCCGGTACGCTACTCCCTGTTGCACCCGAAGACCGCACACGAGGTGAGACGGTGAGCCTCCTCGGCAAGCTGCGAGGGCAACGGAGCAAGAAGCCCGCCGGGCAGAGCCGCCCGTATCAGTCAGCACGGGCAGCCGGCGGTATCCCACCCCTCTCCCGCGACGCTCTGCGCGACAACTCGGTCTGGTTGGGGAACTGGGTGCTGAGTCGCCTCGCCTTTCGCATGGGGATCGCCTTCGTCATTGCCACGGTCACCGTGTTCATCCTTGCGGCAACGGGACCACTGAACTACTACGACTTCCTCATCTTCCTCATCGTCGGCAGCGTGCTGGCCATGCTGTTCACAGCGGCGTTCCACGACCGGTAGGACGGACGGCGAAGCCCCAGGGAAGGCTCCTTCGCGAGCGGGGATGCGGTAGAGCCGACGGCTATGCCCCCCAGGGCGTGATGGCCTGCTTGAGCTGCGCGTAGCCCTCGAGGAAGCCGGGGCGCTCGCCCGCGTAGACCTCGTCGAACTTCGCGAGCGCGTCGTCGAGCCAGGCGTGCAGCTCGGTGTTCCCGGGGTTGGCGTCGCGGTAGGCGTCGCGGATGAGGACGAAGTGGATGCGGGGGTCGTAGGGGCGCTTGGTGCCGCCCATCGACTCGTCGCCGTCGAGGAGCCGGAGGAGCATGGCGTCGGCCGAGCCGAGCGTCTGCTCGTGGATGGGCGGGCCGTGCATGCGATACATGACGGAGGTCATGTCGCGGCCGTTGCCGGTGGTGTAGCCCATCTCGCCCCAGAGCTCGCGCATCTTCGCGTTGCTGCCGACGGCGTCGACGACGCGCTGGCCGAAGGCGCGCAGCGGTTCGGAGACATCGGCGAGCAGGTCGGTGAGGCGGTCGCCGTCGAGGTCGGTGGCGAGGACGATCGTGTCCTGCTGCTCGATCAGGTCCCAGAGGAGCAAGCCATAGTTGGTGTCGGAGATGTGCTGCTCGATCTGCCCGCTCCAGTTCTCCATGCCGTCCTTGAAGTCGTCCGGGAGGAGACTGACGATGCGGTCGACCCGCTCGCGGTGCTCCACGTAGCCGTCGACGGCGTACTTGCGGCCAACGTTGAACTTCGTGCCATCGAGCATCCAGGAGAGGAGGCCGGCGTTGATGCCGTCCTCCATCGCCTGCGTGGGCTTGAACGCGACCCGGCCGATGGCGCCCGTCTCGTGGACCATCTGCAGGAAGCGCCGCCCCGCGTAGGCCATCTGGATGCCGGGGGTGTTCATCTCGGAGTGGATGTTGCCGGTCTCGGGGTCGACCTCGAACACGCCGCGGTTCTGGGAGTAGGGGAGACAGGGCATGCAGCGCACGACGGTGATGGGTCCGTACGGGCGCACGTTGCAATAGACGCCCGCCTGCGTGCGCAGGGGCGCGTTCCCCGACTTCCCCATGACGACCACGCGGCCGCCCTGGCCGTCGTTCACGTAGGCGTCGCCCGCCGTCGACCACTTGATCGACGTGCAGGGCATGTTGCCGAACCAGCTCAGCGCCTCGAGCTTCGTGTCATGCCGGTACTGGGCCCACATGGGGACCCCGTAGAAGGGCAGGCCGAGGATGTCGACGGCGGCAATCGTGCCGAGGAGGGCGTAGGCGTCGGTGAGGGAGTGGGCGACGGGGTTGACGTTGCCGTCGAAGTTGCCGCCCTGCCAGATGACGGCGTCGGGGTAGCCATCGGGGCGAACGTCGGCGGGCTCGAACAGCTCGCTCAGCACTCCGAGCAGGTCGCCGCCGTCGTGTTCGGTGCGGGCAATCTTCATCAGGTCGGGCATGTGGTCTTCTCCCAGCGAGTCGTGTGTGGCCTGTGCCGTCTGGTCCTGCTAGCCGGCCGCGAGCTGCCGCAGGACGTAGGGAAGGATGCCCCCGTTGCGGTAGTACTCAAGTTCGACGGGCGTGTCGATGCGCACGAGCGCCTCGAAGGTTGTCGTGGTTCCCCCCGCGTCCGTGGCGGTTACGGTCACGTGCCCGCCGGGGCGGAGCCCCTCGGTGATGCCGCTGATCGCGAACGTCTCCTCCCCGCTCAGCCCGAGGGCGTCGCGGCTCTCGCCGGCGAGGTACTGGAGCGGCAGGATGCCCATCCCCACGAGGTTGCTGCGGTGGATGCGCTCGTAGCTCTCGGCGATGACGGCACGGACCCCGAGGAGCCGCGGTCCCTTGGCCGCCCAGTCGCGCGAGGAGCCGGTGCCGTACTCCTTGCCCGCAAGGACCATGAGGGGCGTGTCCTCGTCGCGGTAGGCCACGGCGGCATCGAAGATGCTCATCTCCTCGCCATCGGGGAGGTGGCGGGTGACGCCACCCTCGGTGCCGGGCGCGAGCTGGTTGCGGAGGCGGATGTTGGCGAACGTGCCGCGCATCATCACCTCGTGATTGCCGCGACGGGCGCCGTAGGAGTTGAAGTCCTCGCGCTTGATGTCGCGGTCGAAGAGATAGGCGGCGGCGGGGCTGTTCGGGGCGATGCTGCCCGCAGGCGAGATGTGGTCGGTGGTGACGGAGTCGCCGACCATCACGAGGACGCGAGCACCGTCGATGTCCTCGAGCTCGCCGGGCTCCTCCGCGAGATCCTCGAAGTAGGGCGGGTTCTTCACGTAGGTCGAGCCGTCGTCCCAGCCGTAGCGGCTGCCCTCGGGCGCTTCGAGCGTGCGCCAGGCGGGGTCGCCCTCGAAGACCGAGCCGTACCGGTCGCGGAACATCTCCGAGCGCACGGCCTCGCGCATGGAGGTCTCGATGGCGTTCTGCGAGGGCCACAGCTCGGACAGCATGACCGCCTGCCCGTCGCTGTCCTCGCCGATGGGCTCGGTCAGCGGGTCGAAGTCCATGTGTCCCGCGAGCGCGTAGGCGACCACGAGGGGGGGCGAGGCAAGGTAGTTGGCGCGCACGACGGGATTGACTCGACCCTCGAAGTTGCGGTTCCCCGAGAGCACCGCCGCCGCCACGAGACCGCCCTGGTTGACGGCCGCGGCCACGTCGGGGTCGACGGGGCCGGAGTTGCCGATGCAGGTGGTGCAGCCGTAGCCGACGAGGTTGAAGCCGAGCTCATCGAGGTAGGGAGTTAGGCCGGCGGCGTCGAGGTAGTCGGTGACGACCTTGGAACCGGGCGCGAGGCTGGTCTTGACCCACGGCTTGCGCTGGAGGCCGCGCTCGACGGCCGCCTTCGCGAGCAGGCCGGCTCCGACCAGCACCTCTGGATTCGACGTGTTCGTGCAACTCGTGATGGCGGCGATGACGACGGAGCCGTGGCCGACCTCGAAGGAGGCGCCGTTGCGCGCGACCTCGACGGGGGGCGCGCCGGCGGCGTCGCCGGCGAGCTCGGCGAGGGCGTCCTGCCAGGCGTCCTTCGACTCGCGCAGCAGCACGCGGTCCTGCGGGCGGCGCGGTCCCGCCAGGGAGGGCTCGACCTGGCCCATGTCCAGCTCCAGCGTCGCGGAGAAGCTGGGATCGGGCGTGTCGTCGGTGCGGAAGAGGCCCTGCTCCTTGCAGTAGGCCTCGACGAGCGCGACCTGGTCCTCGTCGCGGCCGGTGAAGCGCAGGTAGGCGAGCGTTTCGTCGTCGACGGGGAAGAAGCCGACGGTGGCGCCGTATTCGGGGGCCATGTTCGCGATGGTGGCGCGGGTGGGGAGGGGGAGCTGGGAGAGGCCCGGCCCGAAGAATTCGACGAACTTCCCGACCACGCCCAGCTCGCGCAGCATCTGCGTGACCGTGAGGACGAGGTCGGTGCCGGTCGCACCCTCCGGGAGGGCGCCGGTGAGGCGGAAACCAACCACCTCGGGGATCAGCATCGAGACGGGCTGGCCGAGCATGGCGGCCTCGGCCTCGATGCCGCCCACGCCCCAGCCGAGCACGCCGAGGCCGTTGATCATGGTGGTGTGGGAGTCGGTGCCGACGAGGGTGTCGGGGTAGACGAGGCCGGTGTCCTCGTTCTCGAAGACGACGCTCGCGAGGTATTCCAGGTTGACCTGGTGGACGATGCCCGTCCCCGGGGGCACGACGCGGAAGTTGCGGAAGGCCTGCTGGCCCCAGCGCAGGAAGAGGTAGCGCTCGTGGTTGCGCTCGTACTCGAAGCTGACGTTCTGGGCGAAGGCGCCGTCGCTGCCGTAGGCGTCGACCTGGACGGAGTGGTCGATGACGAGGTCGACGGGCTGGAGGGGGTTGATGCGCTCGGGGTCGCCGCCCATGGACTCCAGCGCCTCGCGCATGGAGGCGAGGTCGACGACGGCGGGGACGCCGGTGAAGTCCTGGAGGAGGACGCGGGCGGGCGCGAAGGCGACCTCGCGCTCGTCGGCCGAGTTGGGGCGCCAGTTCGCGAGCGCCTCGATGTCGTCGCGAGAGACGGCGTCGCCATCCTCGCGACGGAGCAGGTTCTCAAGGAGCACACGCTGGGTGAAGGGGAGGCGGGTCGCCGCCTCGCCCATGAGGACGGAGTCGAGCCGGTGAAAGGCGACAGTGCGCCCTCCGGCCGTCAGCGTGTCGCGGCTGTTGAAACTGTCGAGCATGAAGAAATCGCCCCCGCCTGTTCCCTTCACACGGTCTCTTGCCTGGGGCCCGTCGGGCCCGAGTTCGGCGCCTTCGGGACGAAGCGCGCTAAGTATACCGCGAGCCCGTTCCCGAACCCGCAGAGGGTCTGCGTGGCCCGTCGCGCGCCTATACTGCCGGCAGGGCCTGTAGCTCAGCGGTTAGAGCGCCCGGCTCATAACCGGTTGGTCGGTGGTTCGAATCCACCCGGGCCCACGGCTCTCGGCCAAACTTGATAGGCACCGGGCCGCGCTCAGATGCCCAGAATGCTGTAGTCGCGGTCCAGGATCAGGCGGATCGAGACGTACATCCCCAGCATCGGCATCAACACCCAGATGGCGTTCGGGTTGAAGATGTAGATCCAGAACTCTCGCGTCGTGATGCGGGTTTGCTTCTGTCCCACGAAGAAACTCACCACGTAGAGCGAGGACGCGTACACCCACTGCCAGAAGAGCATCGCCCCGAGAATGCCGGCGGCAACGGCCGGCAGCAGCCCGCCGGTATAGGTCACGTAGAGAATCAGGGTCGATGCAGGTGTGGTGAACCCGTTCGCGATGTCGATGTTGAACCCGTACGTGTTGCGATCGGCATAGGCCGAGTCATACATCGAGTACGTCCCCCAGACGTCCGCCCAGACCGTCGGCGAAAGGACCCGGTTGAGCGGCACGCTGGTCGTGAGGAACTCCACGGCGGGGGTCTTGCCGGTGTCCTCCCGCCGTCTGCGCCAGAATTCGGCTCGCTCCTCGATGTAGTCCCTTCGGAAGAACAGGCACATCTCCCAGTAGCAGATCAGGAGATTGATCGAGAAGAACAGGGCGAGCAGGCAGTAGAAGACGTCCAGACCACCGTGGAGGAGGTAGTAGGCGCCAAAACCAGGCAGTGCCAGGAGTGCGACCACTACGACGGTGATCACGGCGGCCGGCGCCCCCCACGGGTGCGTTCGCCCGCCTCCGACATCCGGGGCTGCCTGAGCGGAGCTGTTTCCCTCCATTACCTGGCGTCCTCGTCGCCCGAAGCCGTCCCGCCCTGCAGGGCAGGGACACAAGCTGGAGAGGTGCGGGGAACTGGTGGCACTCGGTTACGACTCCGGGGGGTATCACCGTGGGGTATCCCGACGGGTCAGGTTGGCATCATAGCGACAAGGCGCGTGGGGCCGCGTGCGTACTGCTATCATCCCGCCAGTCTCCAGTCTGGCCTAAACCCGTATGTCCTTCCCCTAAGAGAGGCTCAGCATGATCAACGGAATCAAGGTTGCCGACATGGACACTCACGTCGACCCCAACCTGACGGTGCTGGAGAAGTACGTAGACCCCAGCTTCAGACACCGCCTGCCGGAGTTGGACCCGTACAAACTGGTGCGACGGAACATCCGCAGGGGCCCCGGCGAGGAGACGGTACCTTCAGTGGGGTTGAGCGTGGGCGCGCTGCCGTTCAATCGATGGCCGGGCACCAAGCTGGAGGCCGGGCACCAGGCCGCTGGAGCCCCCGGACGGGGCGGCGCTCGACCCGGGACGGTCAGCATGCACCGCGGACCCGTGACCCCGGGTGTCGAAGACGAAAACTCCGAGGGCCGCCTCATCGACATGGACACAGAGGGGCGGGACCTGGACTTCATATTTCCCGGCATGTGGGCCTCGAGCCTGACGGGGCTCTACGACCAGGACGTCACGCTGGCCGAGGGGATGTACCGGGCCTACCACAACTACATGGAGACCTACACGTCGGTGGCGCCAGACCGCCTGAAGAGCAGCCTCCAGGTGCCGGGTGCAGATCCTGAATGGGCTATCTCGGAGATCAAGAAGTGGGCCAACAGCAAGTGGGTGGCCGCTGTGTGGATCCATCTTCCTCCGGGCCTGCCCGTGGATGATCCCGACCTGGAGCCGGTCTTCGCCACCATGAACGACCTGGACCTGCCGCTGGTGCATCACAGCTTCTTCATGGAGCCTCCCTACTTCCCCGGCTACCAGGACATCTGGGGCAATTCCGTGGTCGCCCGGACCGCGGCCCATCCCTGGGGCGCCGCGAGGCTCTGCGCCTACCTGATCCTGTCGGGACTGTTCGACAAGTACCCCAACCTGCGGGCGGGGGTGTCCGAGGTCGGGCACGGCTGGCTGCCCAACTGGGTGATCCGCCTGGGCTTCAACAAGAGCTACGCGCAGGGGCTCACGCCCAAGCTCAAGTACACACCCCTGGAGTACGTCCAGATGGGGCGATTCCGGTGTGCGGCCGAGCCATTCGAGGGGGCGCTGATGACCGAGGCGTGCGTGAAGATCCTGGGAGAGGACTGCCTGATGCACCAGTCGGACTACCCCCACGGGCAGTCATTTTTCCCCGATACGGCCAGGGAGGTCATGGAGTGGGACTTCTGGGGCAACTTCAGCCCGGAAGCCCTGGAGAAGCACATGTACGGCAATGCCGCCAGCTTCCTGCGCATGGCCTAGAGCCTAGAAGAGGGCCCGCCTCGACCGGTTCAACGCTGGCCCTGCAGTCGCGCCAGGGGAGCAGGGTGGCGACCGTCGCCTGCGAGGCTTCTCCCTTCAGATCGGGGGCGATTCCGGCTCCCGGAAATGCTACCGAGGTGTCAATCGGCGTCGGCAGCCGCAAGCGTTGCGATGTTGGCCAGCAGCCATGCGGATGCGGCGCACACCTGCAACATATCCCCAGGGGAGTTGATGCCGTAGGCCAGCATGCTGCTGATCCAGCAAACGCTGGCAACCGTTTGTCCGAGCCACTTGAGGCTCCACGCCTTTGCCAGCCGGCTTCGCACGGCTTCAGACACGGCGACCCCTCCAGTGTTTCCCCTCAACATGCGCACTCTATCCCGCAACAGGAAAGGTCATCGAGATACATGCCCCAGTCGCGGTAGGCCTCCAGGTCTTCCGCGGGCAGCCCCAGCGAGGTCGCCACCGCCTTGGCGACGACGGCAAATCGTTGCCGGAATTTGAAGATGAAACAGAAGACGTGGTCGTTGTGGCGCACTGCGGGGCCGCAGAGAAATATCCCCGGCACGATTGTTGATTCATCGTCTTCGCTGAGAAACAGCGAGCCATCGTCGCGTTGTTCAAACATGTACGAGATCAGCCTGTGACTGCCCTCGAAGCCGCCCGCCAGGAGCGGCGGCACGCAGGTTTGAAACCGTTGCCCGTCCTGAGACGTGACTTCATAGGTGCCGTCCACACAAGTCACCGATTCGACAGGTGTGTTCGGAAACAGCTCCACCTGCCTCATGAACCGTCTCTCACGCATCCGCTCAAGCGTAAACGGGGAAAGCGCGACGCTGGGATCGGAGCTCTCCTCCTCCCACGGGCAGTCCATGTCGAACAATCGCACTCGTTTGTCGCGACACGCCAGGTGGAAGGCCGCATCGACTCCACTCTCGTAGCCACCAACAACGATGAAGTCGTCACCGTCGATCTCGTCATAGCTCGGGATGGTCGCGGTGTGGCGACACAGCTCGCTCCCGGCAAACCCGGTCAGGCGTGGGTACTGGAACTCGCCCGCAGCCCAGATGACGTTCCTGGCCTGCAGGGTCTCGCGGGCCGTCTCGACGAGAAAGTTGTCTCCATCCTTCGCGATCCGCATCACGTCGGTGTACTCGCGTACGGGTAACTCAAAGAATCGTGCGACTGTACGCAAATGCGTCGCGTACTCTGCACCTGTCGGGTGCTCGACGCCCAGACTGAACGCAGGTGACGTTCCAATTGCGATCGAGTTCAAATCGAGCATGCCGATCGAATTGGTGGCGTACGAGGGCGTGATGAAGCGAGTTTCGGCCGGCCACGAGGCGAATGAAGCCCCGACCGTTTGACGCTCGAGAACGACGAAGTTCTCGATGCCGGCGTGCCTGAGCGCCACTGAGACCCCCACGCCTGCGGCGCCCCCGCCGACGACTACGACGTCATAGACGATGTCACTGCTGGTGCCGGTCATGCTTGACTCCTCCTGTCGATCTTCGCATTAGTCGTGCTTCCATCTCTTGCCGCGTTGCCGGCCCGCCAGCCCTGGCGGAGTGGAGAACCTCGCGCTGCGAATCCGGTTGGCGCCAAAGGCGCGTCCCGTGCACCCCGGCATTCCGGGAGCCTTCCCCTGGGCCACCGCGAACCACACCGCTTCCGGGGGCCGTGTGGTCGGGGTGGCCCGTCGTCAGGGCCTACGTCGATTGCCGGCGCGGCCTCCTCACTCCGCGATGCCGTTGGCGATGGCGCGCAGGAACTCAACATAGGTTGGGTACTC
>VXRS01000244.1:0-4395 GCA_009838385.1 Dehalococcoidia bacterium
GGGTTGTGCTGGTCGGGGCGACCGGATTTGAACCGATGACCTCTTGACCCCCAGTCAAGTGCGCTACCAGGCTGCGCCACGCCCCGACAAAGCCTTCGAAAGCGTACACGATCCCCCTCCTACCCTCGCCTTGCCCGCGTAGGCTTCCCCAATGCGCGTCATCCCCGGTCAGGCGCAGTCGTTCGAGCTGCGTTCGCTGATCGGCGGCATCTATCTGCCCGCCCTCTTCTTCGGCATCGGCCAGTGGATGATCATCCCCGCCATCCCCCAGTTCGCCGACGAGCTCGGGGCGAGCGTCTTCCTCAGCGGCATCATCTTCGCCGCTCGCGGCGCCGGCTCGATGATCGGGGATGTTCCCTCCGGCCTCCTCATGAGCCGCCTCGGCGGGCGCGTCACCATGACGTCCGGCGTGGTGCTGACCGCCGTTACGGCGGCGGCGATGGGGTTCAGCAGCGGTCCCGCCACACTGGGCCTCTTCACGCTGCTGAACGGCGTCGCCTTCGCGCTCTGGCACGTCTCGCGCCTCGCCTACATGACCGAGACCGTGCCCGTCGAGTACCGGGGACGCGCCCTCTCGCTCGTCGGCGGCGTGACGCGCGTCGGCTTCTTCGCGGGTCCCATCGTCGGCGGCGCGATCGCCCAGTTCGGCGGGCTCGAAACCGTGTTCTTCGCCCAGGCCGTGGTTGTCGGCGTGGCGGCCCTGCTTGTCGCGACCCGCCTTCCCGAGCCTCGTGGGGGCGACGCCGGCACTCCGGAGCGTCCTCACGTGAGCCTCCGCAGCGTGGCCCTGGCCGAACGCCGCAGCCTCATCGTCGCGGGGTCGGTCGCCATCACCCTCGTGCTCATCCGCCACGGACGTCAGTTCCTGATTCCCGTCTGGGGCAGGGAAGCTCTCGACCTCGATCCCTTCGAGATCGGCCTCGTCTTCGGGCTCGCCTCCGCCATCGACATGGTCATGTTCTATCCCGTTGGGGTGGTCATGGACCGCTGGGGGCGGAAGTGGGTCATCGTGCCCAGCCTGCTCGTACTCTCCGCCAGCCTGCTCCTCATGCCACTCACGGCCGGCTTCGTATCGTTCCTGCTGGTGGGACTGCTCTCCGGCTTCGGCAACGGGCTGGGAAGCGGCGCCGTCATGACCCTCGGCGCCGACCTCGCGCCACCCGATGCTGCGGGCGAGTTCCTCGGGCTCTGGCGCTTAGTCGGGGACGTAGGCGCGGTCGCCGCGCCGCCCGCGATCGGCGGGCTCGAAGACCTGTTCACGCTGGACGCCGCGGCTGCGGTCACCGGGATCATCGGGCTCGCCGGCGGAGTCATCATGCTCCTGCTCGTGCGCGAAACCCTGACACGGTCCCGCGAGCCCGCTCGCGCTTCCCCGCGCTAGAGGTCGAGCTCGATGCCCACGGGGCAGTGGTCCGAACCCAGTTGCTCGTGCTCGATGAACGCGCTCCGCACCGATGGCAGCAGGTCCTCGCTGACGAACACGTAGTCGATCCGCCAGCCGATGTTCCGCTTGCGGCGCTCCCGCCACGGGTCCCAGTAGCTGTACGCGTCCGCCTGGTCCGGGTGCAGCGCCCGGAACGTGTCGATGAAGCCGCTCTCGATCACGCGGTCGACCCACGCCCGCTCGACCGGCAGGAAGCCGGTCTCCTTCTCGTTGGGGCGGGCCACGTCGATCTCGCCGTGGGCCACGTTCAGGTCGCCCATGAACACGACGCTCCGGCCCCCGTCCCGCAGCGCCACGATGCGCTCCAGGAAGGCCTTGTAGTACGCGAGCTTGAAGTCAAGCCGCGCGAGCTTCCGGCCCGCGTTCGGGAAGTACGAGGTCAGCAGCACGAAGTCCCCGTAGTCCGCCTCGATGACGCGTCCCTCGCGCTCGAACTTGGGCGTCTCCAGCCCGAGGCGCAGGCTGGCGGGAGGTTGCTTCGTCAGGAGGATGGCGCCGCTGTACCCCGGTTCTTCGGCCGGGTGCCAGGTGGCCTCGTACCCGGCCTCGAGCCAGGGCTGCTCCTCGACCTGCTCGGGACGCGCCTTCACCTCCTGAAGCCCGGCGATGTCGGGCGCCGTCTCCTCGAGCCAGGCGGGGAAGTGCCCCGAGCGCAGCCCCGCGCGGAGGCCGTTCACATTCCAGGAGCAGATGCGCAGCGTCGCCACTGCTTACAGGTACTGCCGTGCAATTACGACGACCGCGGTGCTCACCCCGGCCACGACGAGGTATTCGGCGATGGTCGAGGGCTTCAGGTCTTCGTCGAGCAGGTGGTGGACCAGCCCCGTCGCGACGTAGAACCCGACGATCATGAGCGCGCCCGTCAGCAGGTCGTCGAGCGGGAAGTAGTAGAGCGCGATGCGCAGCTCGGCCAGCGAGATGCCGATCGCCAGCGCCGCCAGCAGGGATGATGCGCCGCGCCCCCGACTCTCCCGCAGCAGATCGAGCGCCAGCGCGAAACTGAGGACCCCGACGGCCGCCGCGGAGGCGGGGAGGTTCAGGTCGTGCGTGAAGAACACCGTGAAGAGCGCCAGCGCGACCAGGTACGTGACCACCGCCAGCACGAGCCGCATCGGCCCGAAAAGCGGCCGGCTGGGGGAGACCGCGTGGTACTCCGCGTACAGCAGGAGGCCGGTCGCAGCGCCCGCCGCCAGCCCCGCCGCCAGCCGTGCGTACCCGCTGACCGCCTCGTCGATGAAGAGCCCCGCGCCGAGCACCCCCAGCAGGGGCAGCAGCGCGTAGCTCAGGGAGCCGAAGGGGCTTCCGCGCCAGTCGGGGTGGGAGCGGACTGCGCTCTCCACCCCCGCCGCCGCGATGAGCGCCGTGAGGGCCAGGATCCAGTGCTGTTCGGGCCGGAAGTTGAGGTAGGCGGCGAGGCCAGCCATTGCCAGTCCCCCCAGCACCACGGCGCGGCCCGTGGCGGTAAGGCTGGGGATTGGTGGCTCGGCCCGGGCTTCCGCTTCCAGCGCCTACTCCTCCGCGAGCGTGGGCTCCTCGAACCCGTAGATCTCCGCCGCATTTCGCCACCACAGGCGCTCGCGGTCCGACTCCGACAGCTCTAGCTGGTCGTAGATCGCCTCGAAGCGGTCGATGTGCTCGCGGATGTCGTCCATGCCGCAGTCCGAGCCGAACACCAGCTTCTCGATGCCGATCTCGCCCCCGATTAGCCCCAGCTCGACCGCGTGCCGCTCGATCGTCTCGCCGCCGCTCATGTCGAGGGAGACGTTCGTCCGCCAGCGCGCGATGGAAGTCGCGTACTCGTAGTTGCCCTGGTTCCCGAGGTGGGCGCCGATGATGCGCAGGTCGGGGAAGCGCTGCGCGATCGTGTCCAGGTGGACCGGCGACATGCGCTCCGCGGAGACGTCCCGCATGGGCCAGCGCCCCCGCATCTCCTGCATGCGCCGGTACGTTGCCGCCGCCTGCGGGTCACGCCTCGGATGCGTGACCGAATAGTCGATGCCTCCGCCGATCACGCCCAGGTGGAACAGGACAGGCATCCCCAGCCGGTCGGCTGCCGCGTAGGTGGGCAGGTAGTCCGGCTCGTCGTAGCGGCGAGCCACGCCGATCAGCTTCAGCCCGCGGTACCCCATCGCGTGGAGCTCCCCGACCTCGTCGCGGCCGATCACCTCGGGGTCGATCATCGCCACTGGCACGAACAGGTCGGGGTACTCCTGCAGGATCTCGATGCCTCGCTCGTAGGTCGGCCCGAAGCGTCCGCCCGTCAGGACGCAGGCCTTCGTGATCCCGGCAGCCGTCGCCACCTCGGCGAGGCGCTCGATAATCGGCGCCGGGTCGGCGTCGGGGTTCTCCCAGTCGCGCGGGAAGTGGATGTGAACGTCGAAGATCTTCATTACGGGGACGCGGGATGGCGCTCGCCAGAGTGTAGCACGAGGCCCGCTCTCCCCCGTGCCCTAAAGCAGACGCTCGGCGAACTCCTCAAGGGCCGGGATGGCGTCGCGGGAGGAGCGCCACAGCGTCACGACGATGCGGTTCACGCCTGCCTCCTCCAGCGCCTCCACCTCGTCCCGCGTCATCGAAGGCGAACCGTTCACCGTCACGTCGAACGGCTGGTCCGCGCGGCCGTACTGCTCGCGCAGCTCCGCCAGCTTCGCGACGTGTTCTCGGGCGCTCTCCGGCGTGTGCCGGAGCGCGTACCAACCGTCCCCCAGTCGAGCCGCGCGGCGCAGGGCCGCGGGTGTCTCGCCTCCCACGAGGATGGGCGGGTGCGGCTTCTGGAAGGGCTTCGGCTCGAACGCCGCCGGGCCGAGGTCGTAGTGCGTGCCGTGGAACTCGGGCTCGGGTTCCGTCCAGAGCGCCCGGAGGACCTCGATGCACTCGTCCATGCGCGCCCCTCGCGTGTGGAAGTCGAGCCCGACCATGTCGAACTCCTCCTCCAGCCAGCCCGCGCCCAC
>VXRS01000244.1:4495-10483 GCA_009838385.1 Dehalococcoidia bacterium
TGTGGAAGTCGAGCCCGACCATGTCGAACTCCTCCTCCAGCCAGCCCGCGCCCACCCCGAAGAGGACGCGCCCACGCGTCAGGTAGTCGAGGTCGGCCACCGTCTTCGCGGTCGACACCGGGTCGCGCAGGGGCAGGATGAAGACCGCCGTCCCGAACCGGATTGTCGTGGTGTGCGAGGCGATGTAGGTGAACACCGTGAGCCCGTCCATGAAGGGCCAGCGTGGTTCGAGCGGCGCCTGTCCGTCCTCCGCGTAGGGGTAGGTCGAGGGCATCTCGGTCGGGAAGATGAGGTGGTCCGGGCGCCACAGTGACTCGAACCCGAGCTCCTCAGCCTTCTGCGCTGCCGCGATCAGCGCCTCGCCCCGGATGCCGTGGATGACCGTGCCGAACTTCATGCCCGCGCCTCCCTGCTGAAGATGAGTCCGCCGCTGGCGAGCGTCCCCGCCCCTACCGTCGCGACTGCATGCGTCGCTCCCTCGATCTGCCGGGCCTCGGCCCGCCCGGTCACCTGCAGCACCGCCTCGCTGATCTGCGCCATCCCGTGCAGGCGCCCCTCGCCCAGCGAGCAGCCCGAGGTGTTCAGCGGCAGCTCCCCGTCGAGCGCCGTCGCCCCGGAGGCGATGTAGCTCGCGGCCTCCCCCCGCCCCACGAACCCGAGCGCCTCCAGCCACACGTAGAGGAAGATGCTGAAGCCGTCGTACAGCATCGCCACGTCGATGTCGGCCGGCGCCAGGCCCGCCGATTCCCATAGCTTCTCCCCCATGGCCGCCCCGCCCTCCCACATGTTTTCCGAGTCGGTGAAGCCGCCCCGCGTTGGCCAGGTCGTCTGCGCGTACCCTGTGATGTAGGCGGGCGGCTGACGGAGGTCGCGGGCGCGCTCGGCGCTCGCGAGCAGGACGGCCACGCATCCGTCCACGGGGATGTCGCAGTCGTAGAGGCAGAACGGGTCGGCCACCATCGGCGCCTCCAGGTAGTCCTCTACGGTGAGGGGCGTGCCACACCAGTACGCCTTTGGGTTGAGCTGCGTGTTCTCGCGGTTCTGCACGACGAACGCCGCCATGTCCTCCCGCGTCGAGCCGTGGTCGTGCATGTACTTCCGCAGCGCCACCGACTGCCACGCGGCGGGCATCGTGAAGCCGTAGGGCGCCCGGAACTGGTGCTCGCCGCGCGCCTGCGCCATCGAGAAGTCGCTGTACCGGCCCTTCGGCACGTTCACCGCTCGCCACACGAGCGCGTAGGTGCACGCTCCCGAGGCGACCGCGGCTGCTGCCGCCATGATCGTGTCGGGGCAGAGCCCCGGCGTCTGCACGTGCCAGCGGATGCCGTGTTCCCGCCCCAGCATCCGCACCATGTTGGGGACCGTCACGATGTCGATGCCTTCGAGGTCGCCTGTATTGCCGTAGGCGGCGATGTTGGGAATCGTGCCGAGCCCGTCGATGTCGTCGATCGTGAGGCCGGCGTCGGCGACGGCCGCCTCCGCCGCCTCCCGGGCGAAGTGGGCCAGCGGCCGTGGCGAGCGACGCTCGAGCTTCGAGTACCCGAGGCCCACGATCGCTGCCCGCCCCGAGAGTTCGCTGGCCACTCAGTCCCCCTCGTCCGGCGTGAACTGGGGCAGCGCGATCTCATCCGTCAGCCGCTCGAAGGTGACCCGCAACGGCATCCCGATCCGTACGTCCTCCGGCGCCACGCCCACGACGTTCGCGACCAGCACCAGCCGCTCCTGCTCGACCAGCTCGATGATGCCGATCACGTACGGCTCGTTTTCCGCGAACCCCTGCGTGACGTTGTCCCGCACGACCGTGTGCGTGTAGACGCGCGCCCGACCGCTTACCTCGCGGAACGCCAGCTCCGAGGCCTGGCAGTCGGGGCAGATGGCCTCCGGCGGATGGACGTAGCGCTCGCAGGCTGTGCAGTGCTGGATCGCGAGCACGCCCCGGTTTGCCGCCTCCCAGAACGGCGCCGTCAACTCGTCCGGGACCGGTACGGGCTTCGTGACGGCTGCATCTCCGCTCATCCGTCCGCCCCTCTGCCGCGGACGGCGTCGCCGTGCTCGTCCAGGTGCGGCGCCCGCCGCCGCGGCCGTACCTCGGAGTTCTGCGCGACGAACGCGCTCCCCGCGTAACGCAGCATCCCCTCCGGTTCGCCGTGGTCGAGCTCGATCCAGAAGTCGCGGGCCGCGAGGTGGGGGTCGTCGAGCAGATCCTCGGGGTTGAGGATGGCGCTGAAGATGAGCGCCCGCGCCTGCGCCCCGTGGAAGATCTCGTCCGCCGTCTTCGTCGCCACGAACTTCCCGATCACGTCCGAGATGTGGTCCGCCTCCTCGCGGAAGATCTCCGGTACGAAATACTTCGGGTCTGTCAGGTCCTCGGCCATGCTGTGCTCGTCGAGCCACGAGACCAGCCCTTCCCACGCCCGCGGACTCACGTTCACGAGCTGGGCGTTGATGTAGCGCCCGTCCGCCGCCTGGTGCTGCCAGGCCGGCGTCGGCGCGACGCTCGCATGCCGCCCCGTACGCCGCGTGACCACCTTCCCCGTGTAATCGAACTGGGGCAGGGCGTTCTCCGTCATCCCGGCGCAGGCGTCGTGCACGGACAGGTCGATGAACGATCCCTTCCCCGCCTGCAGCGCCGCCAGCGCCGCGATGAAGGCCCAGCTCCCCGCCATGTGCTCCGCCTGGTTCCCCTGCCCGTTGACGGGTGGGCTCGCGGGCATGTCGTCGTAGCCGTTCATCATCATCTGGCCGCCGAGCGCCTGGTGGACGAGGTCGCTCCCGAGCCAGGAGGCCATCGGCCCCTCCTGCCCGAACGGCGTCAGGGCGACGTGCACGAGCCGGTCGTTCGCCTCGTCGATGGCCTCGCGCGCCAGCCCCAGCCCCTCCAGTCCCCCTGCCTCGCTCCCATCGAGCAGCACATCCGCCTCCGTTAGCAGCCGCAGGAACGCTTCGCGACCGTCCCCGGTCGTCAGGTCGAGGACGGCGCTCTCCTTGTCGGTGTTGTAGTGCCAGAAGTGCAGGCTCGA
Organism: Dehalococcoidia bacterium; assembly: GCA_009838385.1. The sequence continues at coordinate 7,516 of VXRS01000244.1, forward strand.
CTCCCCGTCCCGGCGACCGCGGAACCACGGCCCGTAGCGGCGCGTCTCCGCGCCGCCCGGCGGCTCCACCAGCACCACCCGCGCCCCCGCCTGCGAGAACAGCTTCCCGCACCACTCCGTGCGCGGCCCCGCCAGCTCCACGACCGTCAGGTGCCCCAGCGTTCGGCTCATACCGCCTCCGCCTCCTCCAGCGTGATCGCGTCGTCGATGATGGCGTCGGCCTTCAGCTGTTCGAGGCGCTCCTCCGGGTATCCGAGCAGGTCGCGCAGCACATCGCGCGTGTCCGCCCCGAGCCACGGCGATGGGCTGCTGACGCCTACGTCGAAGCCGCTCATCGTCACGGGGATGTCCTCGTACCGCCGCTCCCCGAGCACCGGGTCGTCGAGCTTCGTGTAGAGCCCGCGAAGGGCGAGCTGCGGGTCGTGGTGCACCTTGTCCTCGACCGTCTGCGCGACCCCTGCCGGCACTCCTGCCTCCTGCAGGGCCACCATCGCCTCGTGCGCGTCCCGCGATCGCGTCCAGGCCTCGATGCGCTCGTCGATCTCGTCCTCGTGCGCAAGGCGTCCCGCAAGCGTCACGAGGTCCGGTCGCGCCGCGAGGTCGTCCGCGTCGATGGTCTTGCAGAGCGCCGCCCACTCGCTCGGCTCCCGCACCGAGATCGCGAGCCAGGAGTCCTCGCCCTGGCAGCGGTAGGCGTTGTTCGGGCAGAAGTTGCCGTACAGGTCGCGGTTCCCCTTTGGCCGTACCTGCGCGCCGTTGAGCGAGACGTCGAGCAGCATCGGCCCGAGGAGCGCGCAGCCGTGCTGGCTCTGTCCCGCGTCGAAGAACTCGCCCTCGCCCGTCGCTCGCCGCCGTTCGAGACCCATCAGGATGGCGGCAGCGTTCATCACCGCGCCCATGTGGTCCATGTAGGAGAAGCCCCAGCCGGCGGGCTCGCGGTCGGGAAGCCCCGAGGTTGCCGTCAGGCCGCTGTACGCCTGCGCAGTCGGCCCGACCGACCGGTACCCCGCGTACGGACCCGTCTGCCCGAATCCCGAGGCCGACAGGTAGATGATGTCGGGCCGGATCGTGCGCACGGCCTCGTAGTCGAGCCCCCACCGTTTCATCACGCCGGGCGAGAAGCTCTCCGCCAGCACGTCGCAGTGAGGGATCAGCTCCCGCGCGATGTCCTTCCCCGCATCCGTCGACATGTCGATGGCGACGCTCCTCTTCCCCACGTTCACCTGCGCGAAGAACCCGCCCCGGTTCATCCCCGGCCTTCCGCCGGCGTGCGGCCCCGAGAGCCGCAGGAAGTCCAGGGCGGGTGGGTGCGGCCACTCGATGCGCAGGATCTCCGCGCCCAGCGTCGCGAGGATGCGCGTCGAGCCCGCTCCCGCCAGGTGGCGGGTGAAGTCGAGCACGCGGATGCCGTCGAGGGGGCCTGGCATGGCGCCTACCCCCCGTCGAGCACTTCGAGGGCGCGCCGCATGAGGAAGGGGACCGAGAGGGCCGTGTCCTCCCACGACTCGTCCGGGCGCTTGCCGCTGCGGTGCAGGTACAGGTTGAAGCCGCTGATGATCCCGAATTTGTAGGCCGCCAGCGCCCGGTACCAGGCGATGTCGCCCGGGTCGCTCCCGTAGGTGTCGACGTACTCCGCGATGAGGTCGTCGGGCGAGGGCAGCGCGTGCCGGAGGCCGTGCTTCCACGCCTCCGCGTCGGCGAACGTGATCACCCAGCCGAGGTCGTTCAGGGTCGCCCCCACGCCCCACAGCTCCCAGTCGATAACCGCCTGCAGCGTGCCGTCGAAGCTGTAGAAGACGTTCGACCACTGGAAGTCCCCGTGGAAGATGCCGATTCGGGGTTCCTCCGGCAGCCGTTCGAGCAGCTTCTTCCGCACGTCCGGAGCGAGCGCCACGAGGTCCATGTCGCCGGATCGCTCGTAGAAGCGGTCCCAGCGCGTCACGTCCGGCTCCAGCTCGAGCGGAGGGCCGTCGTCGGGCACGTATTCCTGCCAGTCGAGCAGGTGCAGGGAGGCGAGCGCGCGCATCGCCTGGAAGGCGACCGGGCGCATCTCCTCCGCGGGCATTTCCCAGCCCCAGTCGCTGCGCAGCACGTCCCCCTCGAGCTTGTTCACGATGAAGTACGGCGAGCCGAACCAGCGCTCGTCCTCGCCCGACCAGATGACGTCCACGACGGGGACGTCCGTGTCGCGAAGCGCGTGCACAACGCGCGCCTGGCGGATCACGTCGGCGGTGCCGACCCGGCGCACGTTCGGAGGGGGCACGCGCAACACGTAAGAGCTGGACTCGCCGTTCGCCGTTGCCGTGAACCCGAAGGAGAAGCCCGCGTGCCCCGGCATCGTCTCGACGTTCGAGATGGTGGCCGCGGGGTCGCCCAGGTGCTCGCGACAGAACGGCACGAGGCGTTCGGAGAGCTCCGCGAGGTCCATGCCCAGCCTCCCCAGTGGCGCGGCGATGATACCCGCGCGGTCGGGGGGCTTCCTAGCCCATCGAGCGGGCGTGCTCGAGCACGGCCGCCCAGGGGGTGCGCTGCTCGATGAGCGGGCGGTACGAAGAGAGCTGCTGGGGCATGTTGAACGTCAGGCCGCCCACGATGATCCCGTTCCGCTGGTAGCCGGCCACGAATTCGAGGCTCTCCAGCGAGCCGTGCAGCACCTCGACCTCGTTGTCGGCCGTGGGGTGCCCGAGGGACTGGATGCTCGCGTCGTACTGGTCCGACCAGACGTAGGGCACCGACGCGAACGGCCGCGCCTCGCCCGGCTCCGCCAGCAGGTTGCGAGCGACGTGGCGGCTCTGGTGAATCACATTCGTCCAGTGCTCGACCCGCATCTCTTCCTCGAAGATCGGGTTGTACCAGCGGCACACGTCCCCGACCGCGTAGATGCCGGGCGCCGCGGCGCAGGTGGCGTCGCAAACGACGCCGTCGCGCAACTCCAGCCCCGAGCCCTCAAGCCAGCGCGTCTCCGGCG
>VXRS01000125.1 GCA_009838385.1 Dehalococcoidia bacterium
AGCGGTCCATCGACCGCTCCGAGCTCTACATCGCCGACGAGGTGTTCATGACGGGAACCGCCGCTCACCTCACACCTGTGACCGAGATCGACCGCCGCGTGGTCAAGGGAGGAGAGCCGGGCCCCATCACAAGGGAGCTCTCCCGCCTCTTCTTCGATGCCATTCGCGGCAAGAGCGAGAAGTATCGTCAGTGGTGCACCCCGGCACGCGTGCGGGTGGCGTCGTAGACGCCGATACCTTCCGGCCGCCTCGCGCCCTCGGCGTGATCGTCGGCGGGGCGTTCACGGTCTGGGCGGCCTTCATCGCCCTCGTCGCCGGAGTCCTGGCCGGTGGCGCTGCCGTCGAGCCCACCACCTTCCTCGCCTGGGTGGTCGTCGCCCTCTTCGCCGGCGTCGCCCTCCTCTTCGGCTGGTGGACGCTCGGCGTTGCCAGGCTTGCCTACCAGATCGACGACGACGCCCTCCGCATTCGCTGGGCCGGCGGTGAGGTTGTCGTCCCCGTCGTCGACATCCAGCGCGTCGTCCCCGGCCGCACCGTCGGCGAGGAGTCCGTCACCGGACTGAACTGGTGGGGCTGCCACATCGGCCGGGGCGTCGCCTCCTCCCTTGGTCCCACGCTCTTCTTCGCCACGCACAACCGCCCCGAGGACAACGTCTTCGTCGTCACGCCCGGACGCACCTACGGCCTCACCGTGCCCGACCAGGTTGCCTTCGCCGAGGCCTGCTCGCGCCGCCTCATCGTCGGCTTCGAACCGGGGGAGCCGCAGCGCTCCGAACCGCAGGGATTCTCCCTGCTCCCCCTCTGGCGCGACGGCGACGTCTGGTTCGTCTTCAGTCTCGTGCTCGTGGGGCTCGGGGTGCTTGGCGGCTACCTGTTCACCCAGTACCCGGACTTGCCCGCCCTCGTGCAGATCGACTTTCCCAAGAGCACCGGCATCGTGCGCGTGGGCGAGCGCTCCGAGCTGCTGCGCATTGGCGCCGTGGGCGGGGGCATCGTCGCCGTGAATCTGGCCCTGGGGTTCATCCTGCACGCCCGCGAGCGTGCCGCCGGCCTCTGGTTGCTGGCCTCGGCCGCGCTCATCCAGGCGGTGCTGCTCGGTGCCGCGATCGTCGCCTTCGAGCGGGCCTGATCGCCCGCCTCAGTGCATCTGCGCCGTCTGCGCGATGATCGTGGCCGCCTGGTCCGGCGTGAGCCGGTCCGTGTTCAGGCAGAGGTCGTAGTTCTCCGTGGCCAGCCATGCGCGGTTGTAGAACCGCCGGAAGTAGTCCTGCCGCTCCGCATCCGTCTTCTCGACCGTCTTCCGCGCTGAGTCGACATCGATGTTCATGCCGCCCGCGATGCGCTCGGCGCGCTGCTCCGTCGAGCCGGTCGTGAGCACCTTGAGCGTGTCGGAGCGGCCGTGAAGCACCATCGGCGCGCCGTGTCCCATCAAGACCGCTTCGCCCTGGTCGGCGAGGTCGCGGATGACGTCCTCGATGAAGCGCCGGTATTCGGTGGAGGTCAGGAGGGGGTTGGTCGCGAGGGGGACCGGGTCGGCCCAGGCCGCGACAGGCATGCTGGGGTTGCGCGCCAGCGCCTCCAGGATTCGGGTCAGGAGCGAAGGCGTGTGCTCCGCCTCGCTCACCGTCTCGGGCGAGACGCCCGCTTCCTGGGCGGCCGTCTGCACCACCTGGTAGTCGTAGAAACGGAAGCCCAGCTTCTCTGCGGTCAGCTGGGCGATCTCCTCCCCGGCCGTTCCCACGGGCCGGGCAATCGCCACGATCCGGATGTTCATCCCTGGCCCCCTCGGGCAAGTTTTCGTGCGGCGGGATTGTAACGCCTCTCGCCCTCCCGTACGTGTGACCGATGCCGCAGTTCACCGCTGGTGTAAGCAAGCTCGTAGCGGGTGACCCCGCTGGCGTGTATAAGCTCAAAAGGCGCTACACTCCGATGCAGAGCTAAGCGCTACCACGGGGGCAAACCCCGCGGCTCGCGGAAGCAGTCAGGAACGGATGGATCGGTCCCGGCTCGCGAAGTTCATAGACCAGCGCGTGGGCGAGCTCCCACTCGCGGAACCAGTGTTTCTCCCGCCCACGGCCTCTGTTCGCACCGCTGTCCAGCGGATGCACTCGGGTGCGCGCTCATGCGTCCTCGCCGTGGAGAAGGAGGAGCTCGTGGGCATCTTCACCGAACGGGATGTGCTCACACGCTGCATGTCTGGGGACTTCGACTGGGATCAGCCGCTCGCCCCGGGCCTGCTAACCCGCAACCCGGTCACCATCGCCTCCTCGACCACCGTGGGTGATGCGATTGCGCTCATGCAGCGCTACAACTATCGCACCCTGCCGGTCATGGAAGATGGCGCCGTCATTGGGCTCGTTCGTCTGGGCGAGCTTCTGCAGCACTTTGCCGAATCTTTTCCCGAGGAAGTGCTGAACCTGCCGCCGCGTCCCCACCAGGTCGTGGCGAAGCGGGAGGGGGGATAGTCACAGGATGACCACCGAAATCGAGTCACCGCTGTCCGAAGCCACGACGACGCGTGATCGCGTCACGATTCGCTTTGCTGGTGACTCCGGCGATGGGATGCAGCTCACGGGGACGCAGTTCACCCGCACGACCGCCGTCTACGGGAACGATCTCGCGACCCTGCCCGACTACCCCGCTGAAATCCGCGCCCCAACCGGTTCGCTCCCGGGCGTGTCCGGCTTCCAGCTCTCGTTCTCGAGCAACGACATCCATACCCCGGGCGATAACCCGGATGCGCTTGTCGCCATGAACCCCGCCGCCCTCAAGACGAATCTCGGCGATCTCGTCCCCGGCGGGCTCCTCATCGTCGATGAGGGCGAGTTCAACGCCACCAACCTGCGCAAGGCCGGCTACGAGGAGAACCCCCTCGAGGATGGGTCGCTCTCGTCCTACCGCCTCATGCGCATCGACATCACGAAGAACAACGCCGACGCCCTCGATGGGCTCGAGCTCGGCGCGAAGGAGCGCTTCCGCTCGCGGAACTTCTACGCCCTCGGCCTCGTCCTCTGGCTCTTCAGCCGCCCCATGGACACCGTCGTCCGCTGGGCGACGGACAAGTTCAAGCGGAACCCGGTTGTCCTCGAGGCGAACCTGCGCGCGCTGCGTGCCGGTAACGCCTTCGGCGAGACCAGCGAGCTCGTGCACGAGCGCTACGAGGTGCCCCCCGCCGAAGTCGCGCCCGGCGTCTACCGCCACATCAGCGGCAACGAGGCGACGGCGCTCGGCTTCGTGACGGCTTCGCACCTCGCGGGGCTGCCCCTCTTCTACGCGAGCTACCCGATCACCCCTGCCTCTGACGTCCTGCACGAGCTCGCCAGCTTCAAGCGGTTCGGCGTCAAGACGATGCAGGCGGAGGACGAGATCAGCGCGGTCTGCGCCGCCATCGGCGCCTCCTACGCGGGCCAGATGGCCCTTACCGGCACGAGCGGCCCCGGCCTCGCCCTCAAGAGCGAGGGCCTCAACCTCGCAGTCATGGCCGAGCTCCCCCTCGTCATCCTCGACGTGCAGCGAGCCGGCCCCAGCACGGGCATGCCCACCAAGACCGAGCAGGCCGACCTGCTCCAGGCGATGTACGGCCGCAACGGCGACTCCCCCGTCGCCATCATTGCGCCCTCCACGCCGGGTGATTGCTTCTGGATGGCGATCGAAGCCTTCCGCATCGCCCTCAAGTACATGGTCCCCGTCATCATCCTCAGCGACGGCTACCTCGCGAACGGCTCGCAGCCGTGGCTCATCCCCCAGCTGGCGGACATCCCGCCCGTCGAGTGGAGTCACGCCGACCCCGGAAGCGCCTCCCACGCCTACGAGCGTGACCCGGAGACGCTGGCCCGGGCCTGGGCCGTTCCCGGCCAGGCCGGCTTCGAGCACCGCGTCGGCGGCCTCGAGAAGTCGTACGAGACCGGCGACATCAACTACGAGCCCGGGAATCACCACAAGATGACCCTCACCCGCGCCGAGCGCGTGGCGAAGGTCGCGAATGACATTCCCGACATCGAGGTGACCGGTCCCCAGGAGGGCGAGCTGCTGCTCCTCGGCTGGGGCGGCACCTACGGCGCCATCACCAGCGCGGGCGAGCGCGCCCGCTCGGAGGGCAAGTCGGTGGCATCCGCCCACATCCGCCACCTCAACCCCTTCCCCACCAACCTCGGCGAGGTCCTCTCGCGCTACGACAAGGTTCTGGTTCCGGAGCTGAACAACGGACAACTCTCGGTGCTCATCCGGTCGCAGTTCCTCGTGGACGCGATCCCCTTCAACAAGATCGCGGGCCAACCGTTCAAGATCTCGGAGATCTCCGGCAAGATCGATGAGGTCCTCGGTGTGGGCGGGCCCTTCGAGTTCGAGTTCTAGCGGCGACCTTCGCCGCGGGAGGCTATCCAGTGACGACAGCTAGCTCCAACGGAGCCCTCGACGAGGAGATCCCTCTCCTCACGCGGAAAGACTTCGTTTCCGACCAGGAAGTCCGCTGGTGCCCGGGCTGCGGGGACTACTCCATCCTCGCCCAGATGCAGAAGACCCTGCCCGGCCTCCGTATTCCCCGTGAGGAGATCGTCTTCGTCAGCGGCATCGGCTGCTCCAGCCGTTTCCCCTACTACGTCAACACCTACGGCTTCCACACCATCCATGGCCGCGCCCCCGCCATCGCGACGGGCCTCAAGACCGCCCGCCCCGAGCTCACCGTCTTCGTCATCACCGGTGATGGCGATGGCCTCAGCATCGGTGGGAACCACCTCATGCACCTCCTTCGCCGTAATGTCGATGTGACGGTCGTGCTCTTCAACAACCGCATCTACGGCCTCACCAAGGGCCAGTACTCGCCCACCTCGCCCATCGGCAAGGTCACGAAGTCCGCCCCCATGGGCACGACCGAGAATCCGCTCGACCCGATCAAGCTCGCCCTCGCCTCCGGCGCTACCTTTGTCGCCCGCTCCGTCGACCGCGACACGAAGCACCTGGAGGCGACCCTGGCCACTGCCGCCAAGCACAAGGGCGCATCCTTCGTCGAGGTGTTCCAGAACTGCAACATCTACAACGACGGCGCCTTCGCCTCGTTCGCCGACAAGGACGTCCGCCAGGACCGCATGGTCTACCTTGAGAACGGCAAGCCGCTCCGCTACGGCAAGCACCTCGAGCACGGCATCCGCCTCAACGGCTTCCAGCCCGAGGTGGTCGAGAACCCGATGAGTGACGACGAGCTGCTGGTGCACGACACCAGCCGCGAAGACATCGCCCTGCCGATGATCCTCAGTGGCATGGACTATCCCGACTTCCCCGTGCCCCTCGGCGTCTTCCGGCAGGTCGAGCGCGAAACGTACGACGGGCTGGTGCAGGACCAGATCGACGTGTCTCGCCTCTCTCCTGAACCCGACATCGAGGCCCTCATCGCCGGCCCCGAGACCTGGAACGTGCTTTAGCGGCCACCGTGCCGCCCGGCGTACGGGAGAAACGCCATGACCAGACCTTCCGGAACAGAACTGGTGACCTGTCCCCTCTGTGGGGAGAAGAACATCGCAGGCGTTGATCGCTGTGAGAACTGTCTCCAGCCCCTGCGCAGCATGGATATTCCCGAACCGGACCAGGCCTTGAGCGAGAGCGCCTTCAGCGCGCCCCTGGCCTCCCTGCGCCTCCTCCGCCCTCCCGCCATCGCCCCCACCGCAAGCGTGCGCGACGCCGTCAACCTGCTCGTCGAGAACAAGGGCGGCGCCGTCCTCGTCCTCGATGGCGACTCCCTCTCCGGCATCTTCACCGAGCGGGACGTGCTCAAGAAGGTCGCCGGCCGCCCCGGCGCCCTCGATGCGCCCGTGGCCGAGTACATGACGACGGATCCCGTCGTCGTTCGCGAGAACGAAACCGTCGCCGTCGCCCTCCACAAGATGGCCGACGGCGGCTTCCGCCACGTGCCCATGGGCACCCGCCAGGGGTATCGCGTCGTCACCGCTTCCGACGCCCTCAAGTGGGTCGTCGAGCGCTACATCGAGTTGAGCGCCTGACCCCGCGCCCCTCCGGCGCGCACCCCGGCCGGTGCTATCATCGAGAACCCGCGGCGGCATCGCGTGCGCCGCGAGATTTCCGCGGAGGCCCCGAACCCTGACTGCGACCTACCGTGAGCGAACAGCCGCCAGTGGCGACCTGAAGCTGGCCTACCAGGAGTGGGGACCAGATGACGGGCCCGTCATCCTCGCCCTCCACGGCTTCGGCGTTTCCGGCCACATGTTCGACGAGTTCGGCCAGCGAGCCTCCGACCGCTACCGCCTCATCAACCTCGACCAGCGCGGTCACGGCGACAGCGAGTGGGCCTCCGACGGGGACTATACCCGGGAGGCGTTCGTCGCCGACGTCGAGGCCGTCCGCGAGGGACTTGGCTTCGAGTCGGTCATCCTCATGGGCCACAGCATGGGCGGCCTCAACGCCGTCGAGTACACCTTCCAGCATCCCGAGCGGGTAAGCGCCCTCATCCTCGTCGATGTCGGCCCCGAGGCGGCGAAGGAAGGGGTCGACAACATCATGCGGTTCACCCGCGGCCCGGACGAGCTCGATTTCGACGAGTTCGTCCAGAACGCCATGCGCTTCAACACCCGCCGCACCGAGGAGAACATCCGCGAGCGGATGCGCCACCGCCTGCGTCCCCTGGAAAACGGCAAGTGGACCTGGAAGTTCGACAAGCGCTTCCGCGAGGGCGAGGGCGCCGTCCGTTCCGGCAGCGAGCTCAGCAGCGACGAGCTCTGGCGCCGCTTCCGTGAGCTCGCCCCGCCGGTGCTGCTCCTGCGTGGCCAGCAGAGCGACATCCTCAGCCAGGAGGTTGCCGAGCGCACCGCCGGCGAGATCCCCGCCGCCCGCCTCGTCGTCGTCCCCGAGGCCGGCCACAGCGTGCCCGGAGACAACCCCGACGGCTTCACCGAAGCCGTCACCGGATTTCTCGACGATGTCGGCGCCGGTCGCTTCCCCGACGCCGAACCCGGCTCCGCCCCCATCCCCATCCCCGACGATATCGATGAGCTGCGCCGTGGCTGGCGTGCCCGCGAGCGCCGCATTCCCGGCGTCGCGCTGGTCGCCGGGGCGGCGGTGGCCGTCACTGCCGTCGCCGCCGCGGGCGCCTTCCTCTTCTCCCGACTCCGCAGGCGACGAAGGGACGACGAGGCGTAATGCCGCAGCTCACCGTCGAGGGAGCTTCGCTCGGGTACGACGAGGCGGGGCAAGGCGCCCCGGCCTTCGTCTTCGTTCACGGCTGGGCCGGCGACCGTTCCTTCTGGCGTCCCCAGGTCGACGACCTCTCGCGAGACTTCCACTGCCTCACCCTCGACCTGCGCGGTTGCGGCGAGTCCTCGCTCGATCCCCCCTACGACCTCACCCAGGCTGCCGACGACATCGCCGCCGTTATCGAGGAGCGTGGCATGGAGGCCGCTATCGTCGCCGGGCACGACATCGGCGGGCTGGTCGCGCTCCTCGCGAACAGCCGCCACGAGGACCGCGTTATCGGCACGGTCATGGTCGATCCGCCCCTCGACTCCGCCGCCCGCGGCGCGATGGGCGGTCTTGCCGCCCAGCTCCGCGACGACGCCTCCATGGAGCCTGCCCGCGTCTTCTTCGACCGCTTCTTCAGCGAAGCCTCGGACCCTGATATCCGTGAGCATGTGGAGGAGCGCATGATGGCCTGCGACCCGCAGGTCGCCGCCGGCCAGCTCACGGACAACGGCTACTTCTCCCAGAACCTGGGCGCCCTCCTGCAGGCGGCCGACCAGAAGCCGTTCATGGCCCTCTGGGGCAACGCCCCCCTCGGCGACCCCGAGCGCCTGCGCCAGATCACCTTCTTCCTCCGCCAGGAGCCGGTCACGGGGGCCGGCCACTTCCTCCAGCTCGAGAATCCCGCCATGACGAACGCGCTTCTGCGCGCCTTCGTCGACGACGTCCGCCGCGACCCGCGCATCAGCGCCTTCACCACCAGCTAGCGGCGATCGTGGCCCGCGCGATACGGAAGGCGATGCCTGGCGCGAAACCGCTCTTCTTCGTTGTTGCCCTGCTGCTTCCCCTCGCGCTTGTTGCCTGCGGCGACAACGGAGACGGAGTCGACGACGAGCTGGTACGCCGTTCGCCGGCACCCGGAGAGACCCCGGCCGCGACATCGAACGCCGCACCCTCCGGGACGGATGGAGATCCAGCCGGGGCGGACGCCACGAACGCCGCGTCGACCTCCACCCCGGCGCCTCCCACCGCTACCCCCAACGCCGACGGCGTCTACATCGTTGCCTGCCACGACTTCAACGTTCCCCTCGACAAAGTCCACCGCCTCCCCGAGGACTGCGCACCGAACGCCCTCGTTCCCGTGCCCGATAAGTACGCCTACGGTCCCCAGGAGGTCGTCGAGGGCGTCCTCCCCGACCTCCTCGCCCTGCTGGAGGCAGCGTCAGAAGCGGGACATCTGGTCGCGATCGTCAGCAGCTACCGCAGCTACGAGACCCAGCGCAACACGTTCGAGTACCACGTCAACGAGTACGGCCTTGAGCAAGCCCTGCGTGTGAGCGCCCGTCCTGGCCACAGCGAGCACCAGCTCGGCACCACCGTCGACTTCTCCAGCACCGCCGTGGGCTACGAGCTCGTCGAGGCCTTCGGGGGCACGCCCGAAGGCCGCTGGCTCGCCGAACACGCACACGAGTTCGGCTTCATCCTCAGCTACCCCGCGGGCAAGGAGGTGGTCACGGGGTACGCCTACGAGCCGTGGCACTTCCGCTGGGTCGGCCGCGAGCTCGCCGCCGAGGTGCGCGCCAGCGGCCTGACTCTCGGCCAGTTCCTCCTGCGCTGATTGCCCGCCACTCTGCCGGATGTAAGACTCGCCCCCGACAGGAGGCCACCCCCAATGTCTACCGATGCCACCGATGAACTGATCGTCGACCAGTGCGATGGCGTGCTCACCCTCACCTTCAACCGCCCCGAGCGGCTCAACGCCATCAGCGGCCCCATGCTCGCCGCCCTCTCGGAACAGCTCGACCGCGCTAACGTCGACCCCGAGATCCGCGTCGTCGTGCTGACCGGCGCCGGCCGTGGCTTCTGCGCCGGCCTCGACCTGAAGGCCCGCGCCGACGGCGACGACATGAGCGGCGCCACCGACCTGCGCCTCTTCGACCTGCACAACACGCCCCCGCTCGTCCTCCATCGCATGGACAAGCCGGTCATCTGCGCCCTCAACGGTCCCGCCGCCGGTTACGGCATGGACCTCGCCCTCGGCTGCGACATCCGCATCGCCAGCGACCGCGCCAAGCTCGGCGCCGTCTTCGTACGGCGCGGCGTCCTGCCCGAGTCGGGCGGCACCTGGTACCTGCCCCGCCTCGTCGGCTGGGCGAAGGCTGCCGAGATCGCCTTCATGGGCGATGTGCTCGATGCCGAGCGTTCGCACGAGCTAGGCCTCGTGAACCGCGTCGTCCCCCACGACGACCTCATGGAAGAGGTCCGCGCCGTGGCTGGCCGCATCGCCAGCAACGCGCCCTACTCGGTGCAGGCGACGAAACGCATGATGCGCCTCGGCATGGACGAGACCTTCGAGACCGCCGTCGACCACACCTACCTGCAGCTCCGCCCCATGTTCACCAGCGAAGACTTCCGCGAGGGCATGACCGCCTTCCTCGAACGCCGCGATCCCGAGTTCAAGGGGCGCTGAGTCAAGGGCCGCTGAGGGCGCCTGCTACACTGGCGCGGCCTCGAACGGCCAGGAGCGAGTATGTACCGGCGCCTGATTCGCGGCATTGTGGAGCGTGGCCAGACGGGCCAGCTGCTCGCCGCCGCCCGCGTCGCCTTCGAGCACCAGGACAACCGCGGCATCCGCGCCCGCACGGCCCTCTGGGCCGCCATGACCGGCCCCACCAACGCCATCTCCATCGTGATGGACTTCAACACGCTCGAGGAGCTCGAACGCCTCAACGACCTCGCCACCCAGGATTCGCAGTTCGCCGGGATCTGGGCCGATGTCGAGCGCCACCTCCTCCCCGGCCGCACCGACGCCTCCATTCACCGCCTCTCCTACCACTCTGAGGGCCTCATCTCCGCCGAGGAGGCGACCGCCCCCCGGCGCTTCCTGCGCCTCATGACGGGCGAAGTGCTGCCGGGCAAGGGCCGCGAGTTCGTGCTCTCCCTCTCGGAGGCGCTGCGGTACCAGAACGAGCGCGGAGTCGACGCCACTACGAGTGTCTGGAGCGCCCTCTCCGGCGGCACGAACGCCATCGCCATCGCCGGCGAGTTCGACTCGATGGCCGAGCTGGAGCGCTTTGACGACCTTGCCCTTCAGGATGCCGAGTTCGCCCGCTTCCGCCGCGCCACCCGCGAGGCGATGGCCTTCCTTACGACCCACGTCGAGCTGATGCGGAACGTTCTCTAACGCCCGCTCGGGACGCCGGACACGAAAAAGGGGCGCATCTGCGCCCCTTTCGAGGTTTCGGATCGGGTGAGGCCTAGTGGCCGCAGGGGCGCGCCTCGCCGCCTCCAC
>VXRS01000293.1 GCA_009838385.1 Dehalococcoidia bacterium
CGTCCCCCCGCAGCAGCCCCAGGTCGACGAGTCCCTGTGCGATCTCGACGCTCGCGGCCAGGTGCAGGTCCTTGTACTCGACCCCCGGCCGCGCCCCCGCGATCGCGCGCTCCTGCACCCCCAGCACAAGCGCGTACAGGTCGCGCTGCACCCCTTCGAAGCGCGAACCGACCGGGTACGTCCGCGTCACATCGCTCGCGTAGCCCCCCACCTCCGCTCCCGCATCGACCAGGATCAGCTCACCCTCCCCGAATTCTCGTGAGGTCGGCGTGGAGTGCAGCGTTGCCCCGTTCGGCCCGCCCCCCACGATCGAGCCGTACGCCGTGCGCTCGGCCCCCGCCCGGAAGAACTCGACCTCGATCTCGATCTGCAGCGCCCGCTCCGACATCCCCGCCCGCGCCTTGCGTATCCCCGCCATGTGCCCGCGGTGCGTCGCCGCCGCCGCCTCCCGCATCAGCGCGAGCTCGCGCGGGTCCTTCGCCCGCCGGAGCTCGGCCACCACCGCGCGGAGGCGCTCGCTCTCCTCCTCGTCCGCCGCGAACTCGAGGCTCGCCCACGACTCCACCCCGTACTCCGTCGCCCGCAGCGTGATGTCGTCGTTGCCGATGATCGCGACTGGCTCCCCTCGCCGCCGCTCGAGCCACTCGCCGAGCCCGGATGCCGGCTGCACAGGCTCCAGCCCTGACGCCTCCCCCACCGCCGCCAGCGACGGTCCGTCTCCCGTCCAGACGCGCTCGGCCGCGTCCGGTTGCGGCACGAACAGCGTCCAGCCCTCGCCCGCGTCGAATGCGAGCACGCCGCCAGGCTGCCCCACTCCTGCGAGGTACTGGTGCTCCGGATGCGCGTGGTACTCGTGGAACTGGTCCGTGCCCGCGATCGGCAGCATCAGTCCCGCCGGCACGAGCACGACGCCCCGGTCGAGGTTCCACCGCTCCGCCGCTCGCTCCCGTCGCTTGGCGACAAGCGCCGCCGCCTCGTTCTGCTGCATGTCCGCAGTGTAGCGATCTCCCGTCGTTCCCTGCCCGCGTGGGTGTACGCTGGAGGTGAGCTTCCCCATGCGGCAGGGGACCCCATGAACGCCCGCGCCACGAATCTCACCCTCTTTTTCCTGCTCCTGCTGGAGCTGATCTCCGGGCTCGCCAGCTTCCTCGCCGGCAGTCCCGAGGGCCGCTGGATTTTCTGGCTGCACAGCGCGGGGGGCCTCTCGATCGTGGTCCTGCTCGTCTGGAAGTGGCGCATCGTGGTGCGCTCGTTCGCCCGCCGGGGCGCCGGGCTCTGGTCGCTCGCGCCCGCCCTCCTCGGCGTGCTCTTCCTCGGAATCCTCCTGACCGGTCTCTGGTGGCTACTCGTCGGGCGCGGAACCCTGCTCGTCCCCTTCTACGGCGAGATGCGCCCCCTCGTGCTGCACACGATCCTCGGCCTCGCCCTCGTGCCGTTCTTCGCTCTCCATGTCCTGCTGCGCTGGCCCAGGAGACCCGCTGCCGCCTTCGCCAGCCGCCGCGCCGTCCTGCGCCTCTTCGCCGTCGGGGCGGGCGGCTTCGCCATCTCCCGCGGGCTCGCCGTCGCCGCCCCCCACTCCGGCCCCGACCGGCGGTTCACCGGTTCCCGCGAGGAGGCCAGCTTCACGGGCAACGCCCACCCCGTCACCAACTGGCTGTTCGACAACCGCCAGCGCATTCCGCGGGACGAGTGGCGACTAGAGGTCCACGGCGAGGTGCGGGAGCCCCTCACCCTCGACTACGACGAACTGACCGCCCTCGCCGAACGCACGCGCCGAGCCACCCTCGACTGCACCGGAGGCTGGTACACCATCCAGGACTGGAGCGGCGTACCCCTCGCCGCCGTTCTCGACCGTGCTGGTCTCACCGACGACGCCCACAGCGTCGTCGTCACCTCCGCGACCGGCTTCAGCCGCCGCTTCGGGCTGGGTACGGTCCCGCGGCTGCTGCTTGCCACGCAGGTCGGCGGCGAGCGGCTCAGCTCCGGCCACGGATTTCCGGTACGGCTCGTCGCCCCCGGGCGGCGCGGCTACAACTGGGTGAAGTGGGTCGTGAGCATCGAGGTCAGCCACCGCCCCGGCTGGTGGCAATCGCCCCTCCCCACGCAATAGGCTGGCCCACACTCCCATGCGAATCGCCGACACACAGATCGAAGTCGTCGTCTTCGATCTCTTCGGCGTGCTCGTCTCCTTCGACGACGACCTCGTAATCGCCCGACTCGCGCGTCACTGCGCCTATCCCACCGATGCTTTCGAGCGACTCCACAAGCTCACCGCTCGCCACGACCTCATCACGGGCGCAGCAAGCCTGCCCGAAATACATCGGGAACTCGTCGCCGAGTACGGGCTCGTGATGTCCTTCCCGGAGTTCGAGGCGGCCTGGCTGGAGCCCTACCACCAGCCGATCTCCGGCATGGTGGAGCTCGTCGACGCGCTCTCCAAGCACTACCGGCTGGTGCTCCTCTCCAACGTCGACAGGGACTACTGGCAGGTCGTGCGGGGGATGCACCCAGAACTCGACTACTTCGAGTTCCTTCTGGTGTCCTGCGATCTTGGCCGGGCGAAGCCCGACCCGGAGGTCTTCTGGCACGTCTGTCAGTTGACCGGCACGGAACCGAAACAGTGTTTCTTCGTCGATGACACGGCCCAGAACGTTGAAGCCGCCCGCGCCCTCGGGTTCCATGGCCACGTCTTCCGTTCCGTCCCCGAACTGCGGACTGTCCTGGAGCAGGCGAACGCCAGGGGACTGTAGGGCCCGCCGCGCACGGTAGGCGCGTTTCCCGCCCCGTCGGTAGGATCGCCAGCGATGCCCCTGACCGAATTCGGGCCCGTCCAGCACCTTTCCGCCGATGCAGTGGGCCAGCCGGGACAGCGCCGCTTCCGCCTGCGCGCCATCAGCCAGGGCGGCGCCTACGCCTTCGTCTGGCTGGAGAAGGAGCAGCTCTCCGCTATCGGCGAGGCCATCGAGACCACCCTCGAGCACGCCGAGGTCGAACTTGCTCCCTCCGCACTCGGCGTACCTGAACCCGTCTTCCCCCTCCAGGCCAACCTCGACCTCGACGTGCGCGCCGGACGCCTCTCGCTTGGACTGAACGAAGAGACGCGCGTCATCGTCATCGTCGCCGCCGAAGGCGCTTCCGAAGCCGAAGGCGAGGCCATCTCGATCGAGTTCGACTTCGACATCGCCCGCCGCCTGCGCGCCCAGATCACCGAGGTTGTCGCCGCGGGCCGCCAACCCTGTCCCTTCTGCGGCGCCCCCCTCGATCCCGAGGGGCACGTCTGCCCCCGCTCGAACGGCCACCAGCGCGAGGAGTAGCCTCCTCGGGCCCTACAGACCCCGCAGGAACGCGACCATCGCCTCGTTCACCGCTTCGGGCGCTTCCTGCTGTGTCCAGTGCCCGACGCCGGGGATCATGACCGCGTCGCGCAGATTCGGCGCCGATTGCTCCATCTGCTCGCGCCACTTCGGTCCCATCAGCGACACCACGAGGTCACGGTCGCCCGTCACGAACAGCGATGGCGGCGTGACCTTCTTCCCGTTGAACGCGGCCATCAGCTCCCAGTTCCGGTCGATGTTGCGATACCAGTTCAGCCCCCCGCGGAAGCCTGCCTGCTCGAACTCGCCCGTGAAGACGTCGAGGTCGGCCTCCGTCAGCCACGGCGGCAGGTCGTCGCCGGGATCCTGCATTGCGTCGAGGAAGCCCGCGGTCTTCGGCAGCGCTGCCGCGGCCGGGTTCGGTGGGCAATCGCCCGAGGCGGTGTAGAGCAGCATCCGCATCGTCGTGCGTACATCCGCCTCCAGCTCCGCCTCCGCCTTGCCCGGCTCCTGGAAGTACAGCTGGTAGAAGAAGGTGTCGCCGAAGCGCTGCTTCATCCCCTCCGTGGGCGGAATCGGCCCCGACCACGCGTTCGGCGGCACGCTCAGCCCCGCCACGCCACGGAAGCGGTCGGGGCGCAGGGTCGCTGCATTCCACGCCACGGGCGCCCCCCAGTCGTGCCCCGCGATCACCGCCTGCTCTTCCTCCAGCGCGTCCAGCAACCCCACGATGTCCCCCACGAGGTGGAGTTGCGTGTAGGCGCCGATGTCCTCGGGCGCGTCCGTCTGGCCGTAGCCGCGCTGGTCCGGCGCGACCGCGTGGAACCCCGCCTCCGCCAGCGCCGAGAGCTGGTGCCGCCACGAGTACCAGGACTCCGGGAAGCCGTGGCACAACACCACCAACGGCCCCTCCCCCGCCTCCGCGATGTGCATGTTGATGCCGTTCGTCTCCACGAACCGGTGGGTAATCTCCGTCATGTGGCGCCTCCCGGCGCGCATCCTAGCCCCTCTCCGCCCAACGGAACTCGCTACACTCCCGCCCACCGATAGAGCACCAATGCACCGGCCCGCCCGCGAGCGCGAAGCGAAGCGGAGCGGCCGAGCGAAAGAAATGCAGGGCGCGAAGCGAAGCGCAGCAGTCGAAGGAGCAAGACAAATGAAGTTCGGGGTTCATCTCATCCAGCAGAACATCGAGATGGCGGAGCTCCGCCGCCTCTGGACCTGGGCCGATACCGCCGGCTTCGACTGGATCGACGCCTCCGACCACTTCTATGAAGCGCCCCTCGTCCACGAGAACCACGGCGACTACTGGGAGGGCACTACCATCATGACCGCCCTCGCCTGCGAGACGAAGAACCTGCGCATCGGCTCGCTCGTGCTGGGGATGAACTACCGCCACCCCGCCGTCCTCGCCAACGCCCTCGCCGCCATGGACCACCTCAGCGGCGGCCGCATCGAGCTCGGTATCGGCGCCGGCTGGTACGAAGACGAGTACCGCGCCTACGGCATTCCCTTCCCCTCCCTCGGGAAGCGCCTCGACATTCTCGAGGAGGGCATCCAGGTCATCCGTCTCCTCTTCACCGAGGACCACGTGAACTTTGAGGGTGAGCACTTCACACTCGCCGATGCCTGCTGCAACCCGAAGCCCCTGCAGGAACGCCTCCGCATCTGGGGCGGTGGTGTCGGGCGCAAGCGCACCCTCCCGATGATCGCCCGCCTCTGCGACGGCTGGAACGGTCCCTACCTGACCCCGTGGCAGTTCCGCCACCTCTCCCGAGTCCTGCAGGAGGCCTGCGACCGTGAAGGGCGTGACTTCGACGAGATCGAGAAGAGCGTCAACCTCAGCTTCCACCTCGCCGCCAACGAGGCCGCCCGCCCGCGCGCCGAGGAGCACGCCCGCACCGTCTTCGGTGGCGCCATCGACACCTGGCGCGAGCGCGGCCTCATCATGGGCACGCCGGAGGAGGCGAAGGAGCTCGTCGCCGAGTACCAGGACCTCGGCTGCGACCTCCTCAACATCGCCATCCGCCCGCCGCTGGACTGGGAGGCGCTCGAGGCCTGGGCGCAGGAAGTCATCCCGGCCTTCAGCGAGGACTAGCCCGCGAGCGAGCGCGTAAGTCGCCCATTACTCCGCCGGTGTGGACAATCGTCCGGGTGGTTCGGGCCGGCAGGCCCCGGCTCATGAACGAGCCAGTGCCCGCGTGATGGCTGCGGCGGGCCGACCATCCAACCTGAGCTGAACGCCTGTAGGGAGACCATGACTGCTGCTTCGGAGTCCGGCGCCCCGTGACCGCGCTCGCTGAGTCCGGTATCGCCAACGCCCTGCGACGCAACATCGCCATCATCGCGCATGTGGACCATGGCAAGACGACGCTGGTCGACGCCATGCTGCACCAGAGCGGCGTGTTCCGCGCGAATGAGCGCGTGGAGGAACGCGCGCTCGACAACATCGACCTTGAGCGCGAACGCGGCATCACCATCATGGCCAAGAACACGGCCATCCACTATCGCGACTGGACGGTCAACATCGTCGACACCCCCGGCCACGCTGACTTTGGCGGGGAGGTCGAGCGCACCCTGACCATGGTCGATGGCGTGCTGCTGCTCGTCGACGCTTCCGAGGGGCCGCTTCCCCAGACCCGTCTCGTGCTGGGCAAGGCGCTGGAGCATGGACTGCCCGCCATCGTCGTCATCAACAAGATCGACCGCAAGGATGCGCGGCCGGCCGAGGTGCTCGACGAGGTCTACGACCTCTTCATTGATCTCGAAGCGACCGAGCAGCAGATCGACTTCCCCGTGCTGTATTCGAACGCCAAGGCCGGCACCGCGAGTGAGGATCCAGACGAGCCGGGGCTGAACCTCCTTCCACTACTCGACGCTATCGTTGGGCAGCTGCCGCCCCCTCAGGGCGACCCCGACGGCGCCCTGCAGGTCCGGGTCGCGAACCTCGACTCAAGCGACTATCTCGGTCGCATCGCCATCGGGCGGATCGTGAACGGCCGCGTCGCCCTGGGCGACGAGATCGCGGTGTCGAAGCTCGACGGCTCCGTCGCGCAGACCCGCGTCACGAAGCTGTACGTCTTCGATGGCCTGGAGCGGGCGGAAGTGGAGCAGGCCGCCGCGGGCGACATCGTCTGTCTCGCCGGGATCGACGACATTACGATCGGCGAGACCATCACCGCCCCGGGCGACCCGCAGCCCATCGCCCCCATGCAGGTGGATGAGCCGACGGTCTCGATGATCTTCGGCGTGAACACCTCGCCCATGGCCGGGCGGGACGGCCAGTACGTCACGTCGCGGAAGCTGCGCGAGAGGCTCGAGCGCGAGCTGGTGAGCAACGTGTCGATTCGCGTCGAGGACACCGACTTGCCGGACCAGTTTCAGGTGATCGGTCGCGGCGAGCTCCAGCTCTCGATCCTCATCGAGATGATGCGCCGCGAAGGCTACGAGCTGCAGGTCGGCCGGCCGCAGATCGTTACCCGCGAGCGTGACGGCCGCATCGAGGAGCCCGTCGAAGAGCTGGTTATCGACGTCGCCGAGGACTACCAGGGTGTCGTCATCGAGCAACTCAGCGCTCGTCGGGCGACGTTGAACCGGATGGCGAACCATGGCAGCGGCCGCGTCCGTCTCGAGTTCCTGATCCCGACCCGCGGGATCATCGGGTTCCGCTCGCAGTTCCTCACCGACACGCGCGGCACCGGCATCATGAATCACCTCTTCGCCGGTTGGGAGCCGTGGAACGGTCCCATCGCGGGCCGCCTGACCGGAGCGCTCGTGGCCGACCGGCCGGGCAAGGCGACCGCCTACGCCATCTACAACCTGCAGGAGCGCGGCGAGATATTCATCAGCCCCGGCACGCAGGTCTATGAGGGGATGATCATCGGTGAGAACGCCCGTCCCTCCGACATGGACGTGAACGTGGCCAAAGAGAAGAAGCTCACCAACATGCGCGCGGCCGCGGCCGACGACGCCTTGCGCCTCGTGCCGCCGAGACTGCTGAATCTGGAGCAGTCGATCGAGTTCATCAACGATGACGAGCTCGTGGAGGTCACCCCAGGGAGCATCCGGCTGCGAAAGCGCATCCTCGGGGCAACGCCGCGGGCCAGGGGCCAGCCCTCCCCCGGCCATTGACACGGCTCCCCGCGATTGGCAACGTGCGCGCACATAACTCCGGAGGTACCCCATGGCTGATGAGGCCTACGCGCCCGACCCCACCAAGGATCACGAGACCGTCTCCATCTACCCCCTCGACGACGACGTCAAGGAGGAGCTGCTCAACACCGTTGGGGAGGCCGTCCTCAACTGGTCGACGAAGGACGGCTGGCCCGTCGGCGTCATGCACGCTGTCGTCTGGGCGAAGGGCTCCTTCTGGATGACCGCCGCCGCCCATCGCCACCGCATGGCCGCCCTGCGCCGCGACCCGCGTTGCTCCGTCGTCCTCACGAGCACCGGCACCCACCTCGGCCCCGGCAAGACCATCACGGCCAAGTGCCGCTGCGTCATGTACGAGGACCGCGAGACGAAGGACTGGTTCTACCATGCCCTCGCCTTCCGCCCCGGGGCTGACCCCGAGCAGGCGGCCGCCTTCGAGAAGTCCCTCGACTCGCCCCTGCGCGTCGTGATGGAGCTCGTTCCGGAGAAGTGGATCACCTTCGACGGCGCCAAGATGGGCATGGCTACCGCCGGCGTCCTTCCCGACGAGCAGAAGGGCCCCATGCTCAGCTCCGACGCCGTCCGCCTCGAGAAGGAGCTCAAGGCCCGCGGCCTCGCCTGACGCCCGGCGCACCTTCTCGCGTTCGTAACCCGGCCGGGACGTTTCCGCTCGTCCCGTTCACGGTTCCGCGCTACGGTCGTTGCAGACCTCTTGTGGGGAGGACACGGCCGTGCGTGTGGGAATCCTGACCGGCGGAGGCGACTGCCCCGGGCTGAACGCCGTCATTCGCGCTGTCGTGACCAAGGGCGAGCGCCAGTACGGCGACGAGGTCGTCGGCTTCCGCAACGGCTGGGCAGGCGTCATGGAGGGCGACGTGATGCCGCTCAGCGCAGAGCGTTGCCGCGACATTCTGCCCCTGGGAGGCACCATCCTCGGGACTTCCCGCGCCAATCCCTACGCGACGGAGGGCGGTGCCGGGGCCGTGCGCGCCACCTTCGAGCGCAAGGCCATCGACGCCCTGGTCGCGGTTGGCGGGGACGACACGCTTGGTGTCGCTGGGAAGCTCGCCGCCGAGGGAGCGCCCATCGTGGGCGTCCCCAAGACCATCGACAACGACCTCGGCGTCACCGAGGTCACCTTCGGCTTCCACACCGCCGTCCAGACCGCTACTGAGGCCATCGATCGCCTGCGGACCACCGCCGAGTCCCATCATCGCGTCATGGTCGTCGAGGTGATGGGTCGCCACGCCGGCTGGATCGCGACCTACGCCGGCATCGCCGGCGGCGCCACCGAGATCCTCATTCCCGAGGAGCCGTTCAGCATGAGTGACCTCTGCGAGCGCCTTCTCGCGCACCACAACCGCGACGTCTCCGCCTCCATCGTCGTTGTCGCCGAGGGTGCCCGCCCGCAGGGCGGCGAGGTCATCACCCAGACTGACCAGCGTGATGCGTTCGGGCACGTGCGTCTGGGCGGCATCAGCCGCGTCGTTGCCGACGAGATCGAGGCCCGCACCGGCTTCGAGACCCGCCTCACCGTGCTTGGCCACGTGCAGCGTGGCGGCACGCCCACCGCCTTCGACCGCGTCCTCGCCACCCGCTTCGGCATCGCCGCCATCGACGCCGTCCACGACGGCCGCTGGGGCCAGGCCACCGTCCTCCAGTCGAACGAGATACGTCTCGCCCCCCTCGCCGACCTCACCGCCACGGCCAGGCTCGTCGACCGCGACCTCTTCGAAACCGTCGCCGGCGCCCTCGTCTCCCTCCCCGGCTAGGCCGTCCCCCGACAGCCAACAGCCAGTAGCCAACAGCCCTATAGTCCCCCCATGCCGCCACGACCCTTCCGCATCGACGTTCCCGACTCCGTCCTCGACGACCTCCGCCACCGCCTCGACCGCACGCGCTGGCCAGACGTCATCCCCGACACCGGCTGGGACTACGGCGCCGATGTCGCCTACGTCCGCGAGCTCTGCGACTACTGGCGCAACGAGTACGACTGGCGCGCCCAGGAAGCTGCCCTCAACGCCTGGCCCCAGTTCCTCTGCGAGGTCGACGGCGTCGACATCCACTACTGGCACGTGCGCGGCAACGGCCCCGACCCCCACCCCCTCCTCCTGACGCACGGCTGGCCCGGCTCCATCTTCGAGTTCCTCCACCTCATCGGACCCCTCACCGACCCCGCCGCCCACGGCGGCGACCTAGCCGACGCCTTCGATGTCGTTATCCCCTCCATCCCCGGCTTCGGCTGGAGCGGCAAGCCCGCCGAGCGCGGCTGGGGCCCCTCCCGCGTCGCCGACGCCCTCGACTACCTCATGACGGCCGAGCTCGGCTACGAGCGCTACGGCGCCCAGGGCGGCGACTGGGGCGCCATCATCAGCACGCGCCTGGGCGCGACCCACGCCGCCAACCTCAGCGGCATCCATCTCAACATGGCTCTTGCCGGTCCTCCCGATCCGCCCACCGAGGCGGACGAGGCGGGCCTCGCCTCGCGACGCGCCTTCCAGGCCCGGGAAACGGGC
>VXRS01000172.1:0-1421 GCA_009838385.1 Dehalococcoidia bacterium
TCGAGGCGCTGACACGGAGCTGGCGCACGATGAACGGCAACATGCTCCGCCTCATCGCGATCGTGATCGTGGGGTTCGTGCTGGTTGTGTTGATCGGTTTGCTGGTGCCGGTGAGCCCTGGGCCCGAGTCGATGAGCCGGGGCGGACGCATGGCGATCGACGCCTTGATTCAGATTTTGCAGGGCGGCGTGGCAATTCCCCTGACGGCGTTTGCCCATGCCGCAATAACCCTCTATTACCTGCGAATACGGGAGGAACCCTCATGACCGACGTAGTGCTGCAGACCGACCTGCCCGCCCCCATGGTGCGGGGTAAGGTCCGCGACACGTACGACCTTGGCGACAACATGCTGATCGTCGCCACCGACCGCATCTCGGCGCTCGACCTGGTGCTGCCGACGGGCGTTCCGCGCAAGGGCGAAATGTTGACGCAGCTCTCGGCGTGGTGGTTCGAGCGCATCGGCGAGGTGGTGCCACATCACTTCATCGCCGTCATCGACGCCTCGAACGCGGAAGAGCTCGTGCCTTTCGCCCTGCCGGAGAACTGCTACCGGCGGTCGATGCTGGTACGCAAGGCGCAGCCGCACAGCGCGGAGTGCATCATGCGCGGGTACATCTCGGGGTCGGGCTGGCGCGAATACAAGCGCGACGGCTCGGTCTGCGGCATCCAACTCCCGGAGGGGCTGACGGAATCCGATCGGCTGCCGGAGCCGATCTTCACGCCCTCGACGAAGGCTGACGTGGGCGAGCACGACGAGAACATCAACTACGAGCAGCTTGAGGAGATCGTTGGCGGGGAGACGGCGAACGCGATGGCGAAGCGCAGCCGTGCGGTCTACGACTACGGCCACCAGGTGGCGCTGGAGCGGGACGTCATCATCGCCGACACGAAGTTCGAGTTCGGGTTGCGGAACGAGGAGACGATCCTCATCGACGAGGTGCTGACGCCGGACAGCAGCCGTTTCTGGCCGCTCTCGGAGTACCGGCCCGGCGGCTCGCAGCCCAGCTTCGACAAGCAGCCGGTACGGGACTGGCTCTCGGGGACGGGCTGGAAGGACGGCGACCCAGCGCCGGACGTTCCGAACGACGTCGTGGCGGCGACTACGGATCGCTACCTGACGCTGTACCGCACGCTCACGGGGGAGGACCTGCCCGGGTGAGCCGCTTCCTCGCCTCGATCGCGGTGACGCTGAAACCGACGGTGAACGACCCCGAGGGGCTCACGATCGCGTCGGCGCTGCACAGCCTCGGCTTCGCGGGGGTGGCGGGGGTGCGCTCAGGCAAGCTGTTCGAGGTCGCGATCGAGGCGGCGAGCGCCGACGAGGCGCAGTCGATGGCCGAGGACATGTGCACGCGGCTGCTCGCCAACCCGGTCATCGAGCGGTACCACTGCGAGGTCGAGGAAGAGGAACCGGCCTAGGA
>VXRS01000172.1:1521-4774 GCA_009838385.1 Dehalococcoidia bacterium
AGGTCGGCGAAGGCTTCCGCGATTCGCGCGTCGAAGCTGGGCCATCCCTCCTCGCCGGGGAGCATGTCCCGCGGTGTGTCGGCCCCGTCGATGAGCCAGGACCAGCCGGGGTAGCGCTCGGCCACCTCGCGCGCGGTGAGCCCGCTGAGCTCGCCGAAGTCGTACTCCATCAGGCGGTCGTCGGTGGTCACAGGCAGGTCGAGGGCGGAAGCGATGGCTTCGGCGGTCTGGAGAGCGCGGGCAAGGGGGCTGGTGACGATGCGGTCGATTCCGCCGTCAGCCCTGAGCCGCTCGGCGACAGCCTTTGCCTGCACATGGCCGAGGTCGGTCAGGGGCTTGTCGAGCTGACCCTGGATGAGACCCTCGACATTGCCTTCGGACTCACCGTGCCGGACCAGGAGCAGGGTCACTCCGTGAGGCTCCGGTAGAGGGCCGGGAGGCGGCGCGGCAGGGACTCGATGTCGCCGACGACCTCGTAGCCCATGTCCTCGCACATCGTCTTCAGATAATCGTGGCCGGCGCGGTCGACGGTGAGGGCGAAGGGCGTGATGCCCTCGCGCTTGGCCTCGTTGAGGGCCTGCTTGGTGTCGTGGATGGCGTATTCCTTCTCCGTACGGTCGCGCCCGTAGCCGTGGTCCTGGGGGCGGCCGTCGCTGAGGAGGACGAGGATGCGCACCTTCGCCTCCGTCTCGCTCAGCTTGTGGATGGCGTGGCGAATCGCGGGGCCCATGCGCGTCGAGCGGATGGGGGTGACCTTGTCGATGCGCTTCTTGGTGGTTTCGCCGAACTGCTCGTCGAAGTCCTTGAGCACGTAGAACTCGACGTTGTCGCGCCCGTAGCCACTGAACCCGTAGATGCCGTAGTCGTCGCCGATGGTCTCGAGCGCGGTGATGAGGAGGACGGTCGCCTCCTTCTCGAGATCGATGATGCGCTTGGGCGGCGCGGCGAGCTCCTGACGGCGCTTGGTGACCCACCAGCTGAGGTACTTGCGGGGGTCGTCGTCGGAGTCGTCGTATTGCTGGTCGCGGCGCGCGATCTCCTCGTCCGTGGAGGCCGACATGTCGAGCAGGAAGGCAATGGCGACGTCGCGGTCGACCTTGTTACGGCGCCAGTACACCTTGTCGGAGGGACTGACACCGGTGCGGACGTCGATCATCCACTCGATGGCGGGGTCGAGCTCGATGTCCTCGCCGTCGGAGAGCTTCTTGATCTTGCGGAACAGCTCGGGCTTCATCAGCTCGAACTGCTTGCGCGTCTGGGCGACGAGGGCGGCGTACTCCTTCAGGGTTTCTTCGTAGAACTCGTCCTCGCCCTCTTCCAGCGCGGCCTCCTTCACGGCGCACCAGCGGGGTTTGTAGTCCTGCGCGCGGAAGTCCCACTCGTCGTAGTAGTAGGTGGTGACGATGGGGGCGAGCGGCTCCTCGCCCTCCTCGGCGCCCGTGCTGAGGTCGCTCAGGGGCTGGTCGGACTGCGCGTCGCTATCGAGGGTGGGGGTGCCGGCCTCCTTCAGGAGGTTGGAGAGGAACATGCCCGTCGTGTTCTGGAGGTCGCCTTCGAGAAGCGTGTCGAGGTCGATCTCGGCGCTCTTCTCCAGCAGCTCCTGGAGCTGCTCCTCGGTGAGCTGGTCCGGCGAGATCTGGCCGGCGTCGCCCAGCTCGGCGTCGTCGCGAAGCTTCATGAGGAGCTGCACAAGCTCGGGCTTGAAGTCGCCGCGGAAGTCGATGTCCTGGGGGCTCTCGTACTCGACGTCGCCCTCCTGAGGCTCGCCCATCTCCATGGCCGCGCCCTCGCCGCCGAGGTCGCTCATGTCGAGCTGGAGCGACTCCTGGTCCATGTCGGGGAGTGAGTCCCACTCCTCGTCGCCTTCTTCGCGCTCGTTCTTGATGCTCATGGCGAGCTGGTAGAGGCGAAGCGTGGCCTCGGCCGTGTCCTCGATGCTCGCGCTCTCCGCCATGAGCTGCTGGAGCACGGCGATGCCGTTGGACATGGCGTCCTGCTGGGCGGCGGGCCAGCGCAAGGCGTCGGTGCCGTCAAGGCTGACACGCACGAGGTTCTCGACGAAGGCCTGACGGAGCGGGAGCTCGCTGACTTCGGGGCGGCGAGCGAGCTCCTCGCGCTGCATGCGCGTGAGAGCGCGGCGTATGCCGGCGTAGTTGCGCGTAATGGCCCCGTCGATGCGCGTCCCCTCGGCGATCTTGTGGATGTCGCTCGCGAGCGTGCGATCGGGGAACAGGTCGAAGAAGCGCTCGATCTCGGTTGTCGGATTCGCGCCCGGCGCCTCTTGAATGGTGGGGCGCAGGTCCTCGAAGAGCGTCGAGGGCCGGTCGAAGCTGAAGGTGAAGCTCCCGAACTCGAGGCGCGCTGCCTGGTGCGTCGTGAAGACCTTCACGGCGGCGAAGTTCTCCTCCTTCGCGCGGTAGAGCTCCATTACCTCGGGCAGGTAGATGGTGGTGCCGTCGGTGCTCGCGCGCTCCTCGTCGACCCAGCCGATGCCCTTTTCCGCGAGCACGGCGGCGGCGTGGATGCTGATGTTCCTGCCGGTGAGGGCCTTGGCGTAGAGGCGGAGCACGTCGCCGACCTTGGCGAGCTCGACGCGCGCCGAGAGGGTGTCGAGCACTTCCTCGCCGCGGCTGGACTGGAGGCGGAAGTAGGCTTCGCCGCCCTCCTTGCTGGAGGCGAGGATGCCGAGGCCGTGGTTCTGCCAGGCGGCGAGCTCGTCGATGTGAACCTTCTCCAGCACCTCGGGGGCATTGCTGATGAAGTCCATCGCCGCGTAAGCGGAGTGGGGCGCGAGCTGCTCGGCGAGCTCGATGACGGGGCCGTGGTCGTCCGGCTCGACCTCCCCGAGAGCGTGGGCGGCGTCCTCGAAGTACTGGAAAACGGAACGGCTGTGGTCGCGGGCGACCTGCGCGGCGAGGGTCAGGTAGCGCTCGCGGACGGGGCCGTGGACGCGCTGGATGAGGGGCACGCCACGATCGAAGTAGAGGCGGGAGTCGGCCCAGCTTGTCTGCGCCAGCTCGACGCCGAAGGTGAGGAACGGCATGCGATCGCCGCCTTCGAGGCGCCCGAGCACCTCGGGGGCGGAGGTGAGGCAGGCGGCGGCGAGCTCGTAGGAGTGACGGGCGAGCTCGTCGAGGAAGAGCACGAGGCGTCCGGCGTGACTGACGCGGATGGTGCCGAACAGATCGGGGCCGGCGTCGTAGAACTGCGCGGCGAGGGAGGAGCTCTTCCAGTTGCCCTTGTAGAGACGGCG
>VXRS01000172.1:4874-9816 GCA_009838385.1 Dehalococcoidia bacterium
CTGTGCGCCATGAGGAAGCGCCTCCCGCCAACTTCCGCGTCAATCGAGTAGGGCTGCTCGCGCAGCCACTCGACGAGATCCTCGCGCACGTGCTCCATCGCGCGGGCGCGTTCGCCGTCGCGGCCGAGGATGATCTCGTCGTGGTTGCCGAGGACCACGCGGGCCTCGCGTTCACGCAGCAGCTCGACCGTCTCGTTCGACCAGCGGTACTGGTAGACGGTGTCGCCCGCACAGAGCAGCTCGTCGATCGGCCCCATGCGGTCGAGGGCCGCCTGCAGGCCGGCGACGTTGCCGTGCACGTCGGAGACGATGCCGATCCTCACGCCACCACCTCGCGCGCACATCGGGGCCCGCGCTTCCGTGGGTGCTCCGAGCGGGGAGCGGTGGCGATCACTCGAAGATCGATGTCACTACCTCTTCGATGCTGCGCTGGACCTCAAGGTCGTCGGTGAGCGCCCAGGTGACGCCCACCTGGGCAGCACGGCGCGGCTCGATGCCCCGCTCGATGAGGCGGCCGGCGTAGATGAGGAGGCGCGTGCTGACGCCCTCGCTCAGGCCGTGCTCCTTCAGGTTGCGCACCTTTTCGCCGAGCTTGGCGAGCTCGATGGAGACGGCGAGGTCGACGCCCGACTCGTGCGAGATGATCTCCGCTTCCTGCTCACGCGTGGGGTAGGTGAACTCGACGGAGATGAAGCGCTGGCGGGTGGAGTGCTTGAGGTCCTTGAGGGCGCTCTGGTAGCCGGGGTTGTAGGAGATGACGAGGAGGAAGCCGTCCGCGGCCTCAACGACCTGGCCGAGCTTCTCGATGGGGAGCAGGCGGCGGTAGTCGGTGAGGGGGTGGATAAGGACGGTGGTGTCCTTGCGGGCCTCGACCACCTCGTCGAGGTAGCAGATGGCGCCGGTCTTGACGGCGCGGGTGAGGGGGCCGTCGATCCAGCGCGTGCCGTCGGTATCGAGCAGGTAGCGACCGACGAGATCGCTGGCGGTGAGGTCCTCGTGGCAGGCGACGGTGACGAAGGGGCGCGGACCCTCGTCGTCGAGGGGCGCTTCTCCACCCTGGGAGATGTGCGTCATGGGCCTGCCGAGGCGCCAGGACATGTACTCGACGAAGCGGGTCTTGCCGCAGCCGGTGGGGCCCTTCAGCAGCACGGGGATACGCTGCTCGAAGGCCGCCTCGAAGAGCTCGATCTCGTCCCCGAGGGGGAGGTAGTAGGGCTCTTCGCGAACGGTGAACTCTTCGGCGGCGAGGACGAGCCCGCCGGGGGCCATGACTTCGGTGGTGGTGGGTGCTTCAGCCAATCGTCTGCCTCTCTGTGCCGGTGCGCGCGCGGAGCGCCTCCCAGGCGCCGCGGATGCTGTCCGCGAGCTCCTCACGCGTGCCGTTGTTCTCGATGACCACGTCCGCCACGGCGATCCGCTCCTCGTTGGAGAGCTGCGAATCGATGCGGGCGCGGGCCGCGGCCTCGTCGAGGCCGTTGCGTTCCGCGAGCCGGGCCACGGCCCCTTCGGCCTCGACGGTGGTGACCCAGATTTCGTCGACCATGTCCTCCCAGCCGGCCTCGAGGAGGACGGCCGCCTCGAGCACGGCGATGCGCGTACCCGCCACCTCGAGCTGGGACAGCTCTTCGGAGGCGAGGGCGCGGATGCCGGGCCAGACGATGTCCGTCAGGCGGGTCATCATCTCGGGCTTGCCGAAGACCTTCCCGCCGAGCACCCGCCGGTCGATGGTGCCATCGGCCGCGACGAGGTCGTCGCCGAAGGCGGCAACGACGGCGGCGAAGGTGCCGGTGCCAGGCTCGTAGGTCCGGTGACCGAGGATGTCGGCGTCGATAACGGGAACGCCCTGCTCACGGAAAAACTCCGTGACGGTCGATTTCCCGCTGGCGATGCCGCCAGTCAGGCCGATGGTGTGCACGCGCTCACTCCCGATCGAGGTGGGGACTTTCCCAAACAGTGAGGATACGTGGCGGGGGTGGGGGGGAGCAAACCTTAAGACGGCTCAGGCGGGCACGATCCGGATCCGGGAACGGGGGGCCGAGCGGTCGCAGGTGGGGCAGTGGTAGACGACGTCGACGCCGTGGCCACAGCGGTGGTCGACGATGCTGAGGTCGTGGTCGGTGTGGCGTTCGCCCCAGGTCGCAAGCGCGCCCACGACGACGCCGAGCGAGTGACCCTTGGCGGTGAGGAGATACTCGGCGCGGGGCGGGTGGTCGCTGTAGAGGTGGCGCTCGACCAGCCCCTCGCTCTCCAGCAGCTTGAGCCGGGAGGAGAGGACGCTGCCCGTGATGCCCTCGACGGAGCGGCGCAGGTCGGTGAAGCGCGCGTCGCCCTTGAGCAGGTCGCGGACGATCAGGAGCGTCCAGCGATCGCCGACGAGATCGAGGGTCGAGGCGACGGGGCAGCGGACGCTTCGCGAAGTCATGAGGTCTCCAGTTGGTTGTGACGAGCTACCGAGTCGTATTGTACTATCGAGTTCCGGCCCGGGTCGATGAGAGCGGGCCCCGGAGTGCGAATGCGCGAAACGACCGAGGCTGTGCTGGCGCGAGCGCTGGCCGGCGTGAGCCCCACCCACGACGAGGCTCTCGCCCTTGCCTCCGAGACGGACCTTGCCGCCCTGACGGCGGCGGCCGGCGCGCTCCGCGATCAGGCCCACGACCACGTCATCTCGTACTCGCGCAACATCTTCATTCCGCTGACCAAGCTCTGCCGCGACGTCTGCCACTACTGCACGTTCGCTCAGCCCCCGAAGCGCGGCGAGCGCGCCTACATGAGCATCGACGAGGTGCTGGAGATCGCGCGGGCCGGGGCGGCGGCCGGCTGCACCGAGGCGCTCTTCACGCTCGGGGACAAGCCGGAACTTCGCTACAAGGTGGCGCGCGAGGAGCTGGCCGCCCTCGGACACGAGACGACCATCTCCTACCTGGCCGAAGTCGCAGGAATCGTGGCGGAGGAGACGGGACTGCTGCCGCACGCCAACCCGGGCGTCATGACACGCGAGGACATTGCCCTGCTGCGGGACGTCTCCGTTTCGCAGGGGATCATGCTAGAGAGCATCTCTCCGCGGCTGCTCCAGAAAGGGCAGGTCCATTACGGCTCCCCCGACAAGGACCCGGCCGCCCGCATCGAGACGATGCGGCTCGCGGGCGAGCTCCAGGTGCCGTTCACCTCGGGCATCCTGATCGGCATCGGGGAGACGCGGCAGGAGCGGATCGAGTCGCTGCTGGCCCTGCGGGACGTGCACGAGGCGCACGGACACATCCAGGAACTGATCATCCAGAACTTCCGGGCCAAGCCCGACACGAAGATGGCGGACGCGCCCGAACCGGACTTCGACGACCTGCTCTGGACGCTTGCGATGGCGCGCATCCTGTTCGGGCCGGAAATCGGCGTGCAGGCGCCCCCGAACCTGATGCCGGAGTCCTACGGGAAGCTCGTGGCGGCGGGACTGAGCGATTGGGGAGGCGTCTCACCGCTCACGATCGACCACGTGAACCCGGAGGCGCCCTGGCCCCAGCTCGAGGAGCTGCGACGCCAGACGGAAGCGGCCGACCATCACCTGGCAGAGAGGCTCGCGGTCTACCCGAGCTACGCGAAGGACAGTGACCGCTGGCAGAGCAAGAAGATGGCGACGGAGGTGCTGCGTTCGATGGACGCAGACGGCTTCGCGCGCGAGGGCGAGTGGGCGCCGGGCGCCGTGCTCGAGCCGCCGCCCGGCTACACCTTCCCGCGGGAAGAACCCGCCACGATGCCCCCGCATTCGCCCGTACCGGCGCTGGTCGCGAAGGCGCGACGGGGCGAGGAGCTGGCGGAGGGCGAGATCGCGCGGCTGTTCGAGGTGCGCGGGCCGGAGTTCGACTACGTCTGCGCCGCCGCCAACGAGCTGCGCGCCGAGGTCTCGGGCGACATCGTCCGGTACGTGGTCAACCGCAACATCAACTACACGAACATCTGCTACTTCAAGTGCCAGTTCTGCGCGTTCTCGAAGGGGAAGCTGAGCGAGAACCTGCGGGGCAAGCCGTACGACCTCGGACTCGACGAGGTGGTTCGGCGCGCCCAGGAGGCGTGGGACCGCGGCGCTACCGAGGTCTGCATGCAGGGCGGGATTCACCCCGACTACACGGGCGAGACCTACCTGCAGATCTGCGAAGCGGTGAAGGATGCGCTGCCGGACATGCACGTCCACGCCTTCTCGCCGCTGGAGGTGCACCAGGGGGCGGAGACGTTGGGGATTCCGGTGAAGGAGTTCCTGGGGCGACTGCGGGACTCCGGACTGGGGACGCTGCCCGGCACCGCCGCCGAGATCCTCGACGATGAGGTCCGCGACACGCTCTGTCCCGACAAGCTCAGCACGGACCAGTGGCTCGAGGTTGTCGGAGCCGCGCACGAGGTCGGCTTCACGACCACGTCGACGGTCATGTACGGGCACATCGACGGGCCCGTCTCCTGGGCGCGGCACCTGCTGCGCCTGCGCGAGCTGCAGGCGCGCACGGGCGGGATCAGCGAGTTCGTACCGCTGCCGTTCGTGCATATGGAAGCGCCCATCTACCTGAAGGGGCGGGCGCGCAAGGGCCCGACCTGGCGCGAGGCGATCCTGATGCACGCCGTCTCGCGGCTGGCGCTGCACCCGCTCATCCCGAACATCCAGGTGTCGTGGGTGAAGATGGGGGTCGAGGGGTCGAAGGCGGCGCTTCTCGCCGGCGCGAACGACATGGGTGGGACGCTCATGAACGAGAGCATCAGCCGGGCGGCGGGCGCGAGCCACGGCCAGGAGATGCCACCCGAGGCGATGGACGAGCTCATCACGAGTATCGAGCGGCTGCCCCGACAGCGCACGACGACGTACGGCACGCCGCCGGAGGAGCGCCAGCACACCTCCTACGGTGCAGACGAGCTCACGCCGATCGTGCTGACGCCGGTCAAGAAGTACGCGCGCTCGCGCTAG
>VXRS01000073.1:0-5052 GCA_009838385.1 Dehalococcoidia bacterium
TGGCGGAGGGGCTGCAGGCGGGGACGACTGTCATCGATATGAGCTCGATCTCGCCGATCGAGACGAAGGAGTTCGCCCAGCGCATCGCCGAGAAGGGCTGCGACTACCTGGACGCGCCCGTCTCCGGGGGCGAGGTCGGGGCGAAGGGGGCGAGCCTCACGATCATGGCGGGCGGCAGCGGCGAAACGTTCGAGCGCGTGCGTCCGCTGCTTGAGCTGATGGGCGCGAACATCACGCTCGTGGGCGACGTGGGGGCGGGGCAGACGTGCAAGGTGGCGAACCAGATCATCGTGGCGCTCACGATCGAGGCGGTGGGGGAGGCGCTGCTGTTCGCCTCGAAGGCGGGAGTCGACCCGGCGCGGGTGCGGGAGGCGCTGATGGGCGGCTTCGCGGGTTCGCGCATCCTGGAGGTGCACGGACAGCGCATGGTGGAGCGCACATTCGACCCCGGCTTCCGCATCGCGCTGCACCAGAAGGACCTCGGGCTGGCGCTGGAGGGGGCGCGGGCACTGGGCATCAGCCTCCCGAACGCGGCTACGGCGCAGGAGTTGATGAACGCCTGCGCGGCGCAGGGCTGGAGCGACCTCGACCACTCGGGGCTGGTAAAGGCGCTGGAAGTTCTGGCAGGCCACGAGATCGCCTGAGCGCCGGAGCATTCACACCTCGTGTGCGACAATGCACGGCGGTCCGCCGGTTAGGCGGACCCCGGGGGCCAGGAAGGGAAGACGATGACCATCCGGGAAGTGGGCGTGGTCGGCTGCGGAATCATGGGTGCGGGAATCGCCCAGATCTGCGCCGCGCACGGGTACCGCGTCCGCGTGACTGAATCAGAACCCGAACGCCTCGAGCAGGGGCTGGCGACGATCAAGCGCCGCCTCGGCCGCCAGGTCGAGCGCGGGCGGCTGAGCCGCGAGCGGCACGACCGCACCCTGGCTCGCCTGAAGGGCGTTGAGACGCTCAGCGGGTTTGCGGACAGCGACCTGGTAATCGAGGCCGTGATCGAGGAGTTGCCGCTCAAGAAGGACCTCTTCGAGGAGCTCGGGAAGGTTTGCAAGGAAGACGCGATCCTCGCGAGCAACACATCGTCGCTGTCGCTGAGCGAGATGGCAGCTTCGTCCGGCCGTCCCGAGCAGGTGATCGGTATCCACTTCTTTAATCCGCCGACGGTCCTGCCGCTGGTCGAGGTGATCTCCTCGGAGAGCACCTCCCAGGAGACGATCGATGCGGCCATGGCCTTCTGTGACTCGATCGACCGGCTGACCGTACGGGTGAAGGACTCGCCGGGATTCATCGTGAACCGGTTGCTGGTGCCGTTCATCTTCGACGCCATCCACATGCTGGAGGGCGGCATCGCCTCGGCCGAGGACGTCGACCAGGCCTGCAAAGTGGGCCTGAACCACGCGCTGGGGCCGCTTGCGACGGCGGACCTGATCGGACTGGACACAATGATCCACATCAGCGACGCCATGTTCGAGGAGTACGGCGAAGCACGATTCAAGGCTCCAACAACCCTGCGACGGCTCGTCTCGCTCGGTCACCTCGGCCGCAAGAGCGGCCGCGGATTCTTCGAGTACAACTAAACACCACCAACTGGAGGCAGGTGTGGCACTGCTGTACGAGGTCAGCGATCACATCGCGACCATTACCATCAACCGACCGGATGCTCTCAACTCGATCGACCTCGAGACGTGGCACGAGCTCTCGGAGGCGTGCGCGAAGCTCGAGGCCGACGACGATGTCTGGGTGGGCATCATCACGGGCGCGGGCGGACGCTCTTTCAGCGCGGGCGCCGACCTGAAGGAAACGATCCCGACGCTCATCGACGACCCGCGCGGGAACCGCTACGACGAGCCGGACACGATCATGCGCGGCCAGACGGTCACGAAGCCGCTGATTGCGGCTGTGAACGGCCTCGCGCTGGGCGGTGGCCTCGAGATCGTGCTGGCCTGCGACCTGCGCATCGCGGCCGAGGGCGCGCGTCTGGGCGCGCCCGAGATCACGCTCGGCTTCATCCCGGGCTGGGGCGCGACGCAGCGGCTCGCGCGCGAGCTGCCCTGGGCGATCGCGGCCGGGATCGTCTTCTCGGGTGACCAGATCGGCGCGGAGACGGCGCACCAGTACGGGCTCGTGAACGAAGTCGTTCCGGCCGACCGGCTGCAGGCGGCGGCGCGCCAGCTGGCGGAGACGCTCTGCTCGCGCGGTCCCTTGGCGCTGCGCGCCGCCAAGCGGGCGATGCGCGAGGGGCTCGACATGTCGCTCGACGACGGCCTCCAGCTCGAGCATGACCTGTTCGACGACCTCGCGTACACCGAGGACGCAAAGGAGGGCGTGGCCGCCTTCCAGGAGCGTCGCGCAGCCACGTTCAAGGGCCGCTAGCGGCTCTTCCACGGCATCGGGTACCAGTCTCGCGAGCAGTGGGCGCATTGAAAGGCGCCCGCCGCTCGTCTAGATTCGCGGGGCTCTCGCGGTCGGGCGCGGTCGCGCCCGCACAATCGCGACGAAGGGGTGACCGTGGCAACCGAACTAGACGATTACGCCATCCACCAGATCATCGAGAACATGGAGCACGTCGAAGGGCGGAATCCGCGCTGGGTCGACGAACTCTGGTTCCACATCGGGACGACCGACGGCTCGCTGAGCGTAGCGGGCCACATGGGGGTCTATCCCGCGACCGCCAGCATGGACGCTGCCGCAAGCGTGGCGTACGGCGGCAAGCAGTACGACGTGCGCTTCGGGCGGCGTGTCGAGGGTGACCGCGACCGCCGCGAGGTCGGCGGCATTAGCGCCGAGATTGTCGATCCGTTCCGGGCGTGGCGGTTCACGCTGGCGCCCGCGGAAGGCCAGGCGGTCAGCTTCGACCTGGAGTTCTCGTCGGAACTGCAGCCGATGGAGGTCGCGGGACCGGTCCAGCACCGGCGCGACGGGCGCCAGGTGATCTGGGACTTGTACCAGTACTCGCAGGCGGGGAGCGCCAGCGGCAGCGTGACCGTCGAGGGCGAGACGATCGCCGTGGACGGGGCGGTTGGCGTACGTGAGCGTTCGTGGGGGGTGCGGCCCGTGTTCGGGCAGGTGCCCCACCTGGGGCGGCCGCCGAGCTCGATCGGTAGCCGCTCGTTCTGGATGGCGGCGACCGCCGGACCCCTTTCAGGGTGGGTCTGGCAGATCGAGCCGGAAGGTGGTTCGAACGCGACCGGCGGGCTCGGGGACGACACGGGCGCGACGCGACTCGACGGCTGCCTCGCGGGGCCGCACGGCGAAGGCGACCCGCTCCGCATCAGCAGCGCCGACCTGAACCTCCAGTTCGAGATGGACGGCAAGCGGCTCAAGGGCGGCAGCGCCTCCCTCCTGGACCGGGACGGTGGGACGCACGAGCTCAGCCTCAAGCCGCTCACGACGATCTACGCGAAGGGGCTCGGGTACGGACACCCGGACTTCCGCCACATCGAATACAAGGACGGCGTCGCCCAGAGCGAGACGCATGACACCAGCGATACGGCGACGGTCGCGGGGCTGCTCGACAACGATTCCGGCCACATCAACCCGTTCGCGATTGAGCACTTCTGCGAGATCGCGGCGGGGGAGCAGACCGCGTACGGCGTGGTCCGCCTGAGCATCTAGGCACCTGGGGGAAGAACGATGACGATGCTGACCGAGCTGGACGAACATTTCTATCACCAGACACCGAGCCCCGTGGACTCGCTCCGGGACACGGACCCGCGCTACGTGGACCAGCACTGGTTCCAGTGCATGGACGTCGAAGGACGCTGGATCGTGGGCGCCAACTGGCCGGTCTGGCCCAATACCGGGCTGATCGAGAACGGCCAGATCATTGTTCACGGCGATACGCAGTACAACCTGCGCTATTCGAGCACGATCGAGCGCGACGGCTACAAGTCGGCGCGCACCAACCAGAAGGTCGGGCCGGCCTCGATGGAGGTCATCGAGCCGCTGCGGAAGGCGCGCTTCACGCTCTCGCCCGAGAACCACTGGGGCATCAGCTACGACCTGACGATGGACACGTTCCTGCGGCCGGTGCAGACGCGCACGCCGATCGCGTTCGCGGGCTCACCGACGCTGCCCGGCGTGCTGCCCTACTTCGAGATCATGGGGCGTTGGACGGGCGAGCTGAACGTCGACGGGACAACGTACGAGGTGAACCACGAGAACACCTGGGGCCAGCGCGACCGTTGCTGGGCCAGCCTCGGCGGCGAGCGGTGGCAGGGCTGGACGGGTCCGTCGCCGGGCGGCGCGCACGTCTCGCCCCGGGGGCCGGGACGCATTCACTGGCACAGCCACATCCAGTTCGACGACATCGGCTTCTGGTGGTGGATGGACGAGTTCATGGGGAAGCCGCGCCTCGGCGGCACCCTCTCGGACAACCGCGGCAGCCACTTCGACGGGGCGGTCACGTGGCGCATGGACGACCCGCGCCAGGAGATCCGCATCGTCGACTTCACGAACATCGACATCGTGGCGCAGGCAGGGACGAAGAAGTTCCAGGAAGCGCAGATCACGCTCATCGACGAGTTCGGCACGGAATACGACCTCGAGTTCGAGATCATCAAGCCGAACTCCACCCGCCACATCCGGGGCGAGGGCTACGGCCAGCCGCGCTTCCTCGGCGGCTGGCAGGGCGACTGGCACGAGGAGTACGACAAGTACGACCTGAGCGACTACTCGACGTACGACAGCTTCGCGCACCAGCTGTGGGACGGGGAGCACGCCGTTCGCTGCCGCTTCAACGGCCGCGAGGGCATCGGCCACATGGAGATGAGCGGAACGCCGCCGCTTCCCCAGTGGGGCTTCGAGTAGTGCGGCGGCCCGGGGCCAGGGCCGCATGAGCGCGTCGTTCGAGGGAAAGGCGATCATCGTCACGGGGGCGGCCTCGGGGATGGGCCGGGGCGTCGCCGAGCTGCTCGCCGAGCGGGGCGCCCGCGTGGCGATCGTCGACCCGGCGGCGGAGGGGCTCGCGGAGACGGAGCGGGCGCTGCAGGACGCGGGCCGCGAGGTCATCGCCGAGCCCATCAGCGTGGCCGACCCGGAGGCCGTCGA
>VXRS01000073.1:5152-9766 GCA_009838385.1 Dehalococcoidia bacterium
GCGGAGGCGTGCGCGTTCCTGCTGAGCGAGGAGAGCGCCGGATACGTCATCGGCAACGGGCTGATGGT
The DNA here is from genome assembly GCA_009838385.1 of Dehalococcoidia bacterium. Next base: position 5,221 of record VXRS01000073.1, read on the forward strand.
CGATTCGGGAGTCACCATCCGCTAGCATCCGTTGCCTCAGTACGCACCAGGGGGACAGCGATGGGCATCCGCGGAGTGGGCCACACGTCGATCACGGTGCGCGATCTCGATCGCGCGGTCGCCTTCTACGAGCTGCTCGGGTTCGAGGACACGGGTACGCGCCTGCACCTCGACAACGAGTTCATCGAGACGTTGCAGGCCATTCCCGGAGCCGACATCACAGCGGCCGTGCTGCGCCTGAACGACTATTCGCTCGAGGTCATCAAGTACGACGCGCCAACGGGTTACGACCACAACCCCCTGCGCACGTCGGACGTGGGCGGCTTCCACATCTGCCTGATGGTGGACTCAGCGGACGACGAGTACGCGCGCCTGAAGGCGGCGGGCATGGAGTTCAAGTCCGAGGTGCTGGACTACGACGGGGGCATCCGCGTGGTCTACGGCTGGGACCCAGACGGGAACACGATCGAGCTGCTGTCGCAGGCGCCGGTACCGGCGAGCGCGGGCTAGGGCAGGTCGACCTCGATCGCCGAGACCTTGGCGGGACCGTCGCCGGTGTTCGTCCAGGAGTGGAGGGTGTTGTCGCCCTCAATGACGAGGTCGCCCTCGTAGACCGTGACCGACTCGCCTCCGTCGAGGGCGAACTCGAGCTGGCCCTTCGCGATGTAGACATAGACGTCGCAGTGGACGGCGTGCCAGCCGGTCGTCTGGCCAGGCTCGAACTCGACGATGAGCCAGCGCCCGTCGATGCCGGCGGGAACCTCGAAGTCGTGGGCGCGGGCGTCGGGAAGCTCGCGGTTCTCGGCGATGACCGCCTTGCCGGCGGCGTTGTTGCGGGTGCGGACGAACTTGCTCACGCGCGCCGCACCCTTCGCTCGCCCTTGTAGATGATGAGCAGGTAGAGGCGGTCCCCGCCCGGGGCGAGCTGCATGGAGACGACCTCGTTCGCGATGTGGTCGTTGAGCCACGCGTCCGTGGCCTCGTCGAGGGAGGCGCCGTCATTGGCGGAGAGGACGGCGGTGTAGAGGTAGCTCGCGCTCGTGTCGATGCCGCTCATGGGGCGGGACGGTACGCGCCGGCAGTCCCGCGGGGCAAGGGGGCGGCTACCAGACCAGGTCGCCGATAATCCAGCCGAGGGCGGCGGCGGCGACGATGACGGGGATGGTGTTGATGAGGAAGTACTGCATCGGCATGGGCATCCCCTTCCGGTCAATTGTTCACTATACATCGTGATTTGCGGGCGGGGCGGGGCCGAGCGCCGCGCTAGAATCGCGGAATGGGCACGTTCGACGCGATCGTGGTGGGAGCGGGGCCGGCGGGGAGCACGACCGCCCGCGAGTTGGCCGCGTCGGGCGCGCGCGTGCTCGTGGTCGACCGGGCGGAGTGGCCGCGCTACAAGGCCTGCGGCGGCGGCGTTCCCCTGCGCGCGGAGCGGATGCTGCCCTTCCCCATCGACAGCGTGGTCGAGGACTCGGTGTCGCGCATCGAGATGTCGGCGCGGGGAAAGATGGCGTTCACGAAGCGCTCGCGGGGGCCGTTCGCGCGGATGGTCATGCGCGACCGGTTCGACATGCTGCTGCTGGAGCACGCGCAGCGCGCGGGCGCGGAGCTGCGGACGGCAACAGTCGTGCGGGAGCTGGACCTGAACGGGCGGGCGCACATCCGGGCCGACGGCTTCGAGGCGGAGGCGGAGACGCTGATCTGCGCGGACGGGGCGCACTCGCCGGTGGGGAGGATGGCGGGGCTTGGCCGCGACCTCGCGGAGTGCGCTGCCTGGGAGGTGGAGGTGCGGGGTCGTCCTCGGGACGCCTCCGTGGGGGAAGCGACGACGCTCATCGACCTGGGGTACGACCCCTGGGGTTACGCCTGGCTCTTCCCGAAGGCGGAGCTGCTCTCCATCGGAATCGTGCTGCCGCGCGAGGAGGCGGGGCAGATGAAGGCGCTGGTCGAGGGCTACCTGGAGCGGCTGGGACTGCGGGGAGCGGAGGTCGAGATCGCGCGGGGGCACAAGATCCGCTTCCGGCGGGGCGGGGAGACAGTGGCGGGGGAGCGCGTGGCGCTCGCGGGGGACGCGGCGGGGCTGGCGGACGAGTTCACGGCGGAGGGCATCTCCTACGCGATCCACTCGGGGCGGCTGGCGGCGCGGGGAGCGCTGCGGACGCTCGCGGGCGAAGGCGACCTGCGGAGCTACCAGGACGAGCTGGAGGACGAGATTCAGCCGGAGCTCGATGCCGCGCGGGCCATCGCCTACATGTTCTACGGGATGCTCAAGCGCGCGCGTCGGCCGTGGATGCTGGCGAGCGAGTACACGCCGGTCCTTTGGTCGTCGCTGTTCGCGGTGCAGCGCGGCGAGTCGAGCTACGCCCGCGAGGCGAAGCGGGCGGGGCCGCTCACGGCCGTTGCCAACGCCATGCTGCGGCGTCGCGACCGGCAGCAGGCGCGTTGATCGAGGCGGGGCGCAGCCGTACGCTCGCTGGCGGAATGATAGCCGGCACGCTTACTCGCCAGCGCTAGAGCCGCCGCTCCCCGAGCGGGCTCCGAACGCGCTTCCCGCCCGACGGCCTGGATCGGGCACAGTTGCCGCCGCATTCCCAGGCTCCTTCTCGACTGATCGACACGTCTGCGCGCGGCGGGTACCCGTCATGTCCCGACGTTCACCCCTTGCGACAACGCTCTCCCAGCACCGGATTCGCAACGCGAAGGTCGCCGAACGCATCGTCACCTCGACCGGCCTGTCGCCACCGGCGCTCGTCTACGAATTCGGCGCGGGCGACGGGATCCTGACGGCGGCCGTCCTGGAACGCGCGGGAAAGGTCGTCGCGATCGAGCGGGACCGCCGGCTCTGGCAGAAGTTGCGAGAGCGCTTCGAGGACGAGCCACGCGTGCAAGCCGTGCTTGGAGACTTCCGGGACGCGCAGCTTCCCCGGCGGGGGGCGTACGAGGTCGTCGCGAACCTGCCCTTCGCGCACACCTCGGAGGCGATGCGGCTCCTGCTCGGGGCGCGGAACCGGCCGCGCTCCATACACCTGGTCGTGGCGCGGGACGCGGCCATGCGGTGGGGCGGGTTCGGGGAGGAGACGCTGGTCTCGGCTCTCGCCAAGCCGTGGTTCGAGTTTCGCGTGGCGCTGGCGCTGCGGCGGCGAGACTTCGTGCCGCCGCCCCGCACCGACTGCGTGCTGCTCACGGCCCGGCTGCGCGCGCATCCACTCGTCGCGGCCTCCGAGGCACGGGGATGGGAGGAGTTCGTACGCCGGGGTTTCTCCCGGGGACGTGGGAGCGTGCGCCGAAACCTGTCGGGAATGCTCAGCTACGAGCAGTTCAAGCGGGCGGCGCGAGCGCACGGAATCGAGCGGGACGCGCGACCGGGGGTCGTTTCGTTCGAGCAGTGGCTCGGGCTGTGGCGCGCCGCCAACCGGAGGGGACGACGATGACGGGCGACGCCTTTACAGGCCCGGCCTTGCCGCAGTCGCGGGAGCGCCCGTAGGCTGGGGTGACACCCTTCCTGGAGTTGAGCGCATGTCCCAGAGCGCGACGCGCGAAGTGCGGCCCGACGGCAGGCTCCGGCTCCCGCCCGGTCAGCGCCTCACGGCCGGCTGGCCGGTGCTCCACTACGGCGCCATCCCGAGGCTCGACACGGAGACGTGGCGCTTCCATGTGTGGGGGCTGGTGGAAGAGGAGCGCAAGTTCACCTGGGACGAGTTCAACGCCCTCGGCAACACGACCGACACGAGCGACATCCACTGCGTGACGACGTGGAGCAAGTACGACAACAACTGGGAGGGCGTTCCCTTCCGCGCCTTGTACGACGCGGTGAAGGTGAAGCCCGAGGCGAAGGTCGTGATGGTCCACAGCTACGGCGGCTACACGACGAACGTGCCGCTCGAGGACCTGCTGGCGGAGGGGGTGCTGTTCGCGCGGAGTCACGACGGCGAGCCGCTCACGAAAGAGCACGGCTGGCCCATACGCCTGGTGGTCCCGCATCTCTACTTCTGGAAGAGCGCGAAGTGGATCGGCGGGATGCAGTTCATCGACCAGGACCGGCCCGGCTTCTGGGAGATGTACGGGTACCACATGTACGGCGACCCGTGGAAGGAACAGCGCTACTCCTAGCGCCTCACTCGCCCGCAGACTGGAGCAGATCCGCGGCCGCGGCGCGGTTAGCGGGCGTGTCGCCGCCCAGCATGAGCGCAATCTCGCGCAGGCGCGCCTCTCCTTCGACCTCCTCGATGTCGCTCCAGGTGCGGTCGTCCTCGCTGGCCTTGGTCACAACGAAGTGGCGGGCGCCATAGGCAGCCACCTGGGGAAGGTGGGTCACGCAGAGCACCTGGTGGCGCTCGGCCAGACGCCGGAGCGCCTCGCCCACGACCGAACCGGCGCGTCCGCCGACGCCCTCGTCGACCTCATCGAGGACGACGAGGCGGGGCTCGGCTGCGGCCCCAAGCACGGTCGTGAGGGCGAGCAGGAAGCGTGAGGTCTCGCCGCCGCTTGCGCCGCGGCGGAGGGGACGGCGCGGGGACCCGGGGTTGAACGCCGCCACCAGCACCAT
>VXRS01000298.1 GCA_009838385.1 Dehalococcoidia bacterium
GCGCCACGAGGCCCAGCCGCTTGACCCGCCGGACCAGCAGGATGTGGGCCTCGCCATTTCGCGCTTCGGCCTCGTCCCGCGTGGCGCCCGGGGTCACGATTCCGGTTTCCAGGGCTTTCGTCGTCCAGTAGCCCTCGTGCTCGACGCTTCGCACGGTCACCTTGAAGTGGACCACCGCCTCGATCGCCTCGCTCATAAGCGACCTCCTCACCCCGTCACTGAAAACTGTACACCTTTCATATCCATAAGGCAGACAGGTTCGGTTAAGCAGACGGCTTCTTCACGCGCCGATCGCCCGCTCTCCTATACTGGATCGTGGACTCACGGAGGAATCCCCACACCCATGAACGGTATCAAGACCGGCTTCCTGCTCGCGGCCCTGACGGCGCTGCTGCTATTCATCGGCTACGCGCTGGGCGGATTCGGCGGGCTCATCATCTTCCTCGTCATCGCGGCGGTCATGAACTTCTCCGCCTTCTGGTGGAGCGACAAGTTCGCCCTGCGCATGGCGGGGGCGCGCGAGGTATCGGCGGACGAGGCGCCGGGGCTGCACGCCATGGTGGAGGAGGTCGCCTACCGCGCCTCCATGCCGATGCCGAAGGTCTGCATCATCGAGAGCGCCACCCCAAACGCCTTCGCCACGGGCCGCAGCCCGGAGAAGGGCGTCGTGGCCGTCACGACGGGCATCGTGCAGCTGCTCAACGAGCACGAGCTGCGCGCCGTCATCGGGCACGAGATGGCGCACGTGAAAAACCGGGACACCCTGACCAGCTCCATCGTGGCGACGATCGCGGGAGCGATCTCGATGATCTCCTTCATGCTGATCTTCTTCGGCGGCCAGCGGAACGCGTTCGCCGCCATCGCGATCATGATCCTGGCGCCGCTCGCGGCCTCCATCATCCAGTTCGCCATCAGCCGCACGCGCGAGTTCGCCGCCGACGAGACGGGGGCGCGCATCGTGCGCGACCCGCACGCGCTAGCGAGCGCGCTGCAGAAGCTGCACCGCGGCGTCGAGTTCGCGCCGATGCAGGAGACGCCCCAGCAGGAAGCCGTGGCGGCGCTCTACATCGTCCACCCGTTCCGGGGAGGTGGCATGGGGAAGCTGTTCAGCACGCATCCGCCGCTGGAGGAGCGCATCGAGCGGCTGCGGACGATGTCGCTCTAGCCGCCGTCCCGCCCCGACCCCTTCCGCCAGGCCCCGGCATCCCGTGCCCGTGACTGCCATCTGCCTCGTGACACGATTAGAACAATAGTTCTATCCTGCCTCCTCCCCTCAGGAGGTGGAGTCCCTTGGACGAGAGCCCGATCCGGCGGCCGCGCATCGACGCGCTGCCAGAGAACACCCGTTACCGCGACACCGGCTGCGACCTCTATCCCTCGTGCCTGCGCTGCCCCCTGCCGCGCTGCCGCTACGAGGAGCCGGGCGGGGCGCCGGCGATGCTGCGCACGGGTCGCGACGCCACGATCGTGCGGCTCTCGCGGGAGCAGGGGCTTTCGGTCGATGAGCTGGCGGCGCGCTTCGGCCTGTCGCGGCGCACCATCTTCCGGGTGCTTCGCGCGGCGCGGCGGCCGGAGGAGCTGCAGGCGACGGGCTGAGGGAAGAGGTGGGGCTGCGAAACCCGCCCACCTCACTGCTGCGCATCCGGGCTGCCCAGCCGCACCGGCATCCTTGACAAACCCGACCTTCCAAAGTCCTGTGCAGGGTCGTAGGATCGAAATGCGGAGGACTCAGAGACATGAGCGCACCCCATCGCCCTGCACCTTCCTGACAGCCCAGAGTCGTTCTGGAGCATTGAAGGCCGTGTACGGAATCTCTACTTCTGGTCCTTCCTCTTCCTCTTGGCCGCGAGCACTGTCGTGGTCACAGCGCAGGAGTTGCACGGCGCCCCAGAAACGGCTTCTCCATTTTCCATCGTCCGCAACATCGCCGAAGGCTTGGCCCCGCTCACTGTTGCTTCCGCGGGAGCCGCCTTCCTAGTCACAGAACTGCTGAGGGTGAGCATGGCTTTGGCAAGCTGGGTTGAAACGAAGGTGAGGGAGTCCAGAGAGCGATCGAGAGAGAAGATTCGTGAGGAGGTCAGGGAGGAGATTAGGCAGGAGCTCGAGCGAGAATTTGACGAGCGGTGGAGAGACATCCTTCAGGACGAGGCGTCATTCGAGGAAGACGAATAGGTGACCCTCCCGTTTCACGATGTCACCTGGACATTCAGGAGTGCCGTTGAGAGGCTGCAGAACGACCGTGATCTTGCTGAGCGCCAAGCGCAGAGCACGTTCGTCTGGAGATGCGCTCGCCTACGGGATGGCTTCGGGGAAGTTGAGTGGCCTGGGATAGAAGAGGCACAGCAAGCCTTCGCCGAAGAGAGAAACAGAACAGTCCACGCAGCGCAGCGTGAGTACGACCAGAAACTAGCAGCGCTCCAGGCCGAATTCCTTGAAGAGTGGATTAGGGTGGAGAACAGGCCCCGTTGAGCCTTGGGGACCGTAGCTAGCGGGCATCGGTTTAGAGGCGGAACAGGATAGGGAACCCGCTAGCGCTCGAACATCCGTTCCTGTCCGGGTAGACTTGCGGCATGGCCGCCGAGGAACGCGCGATCGACGGGGCCCTGCAGGACGATGAGGAGCTCCAGGCGGAGCAGACCCTGCGGCCGCAACGGCTCGGCGACTTCCCCGGCCAGGACCGCGTCAAGGAAGTCCTCGTCATCGCCATCGAGGCGGCGAAGAAGCGCGGCGAGCCGCTCGACCACCACCTCTTCTACGGACCGCCGGGGCTGGGTAAGACAACGCTCGCGCACATCCTCGCGGCGGAGATGAACGCCCCCATCCGCACCACCAGCGGCCCCGCCATCGAGCGCCCCGGCGACCTCGCGGCCATCCTCACCAACCTGAAGGAGGGCGAGGTCCTCTTCATCGACGAAATCCACAGGCTGGCGCGGGCCGTAGAGGAGATCCTCTACCCGGCGATGGAGGACTTCGCCATCGACCTCGTCATCGGGAAGGGTCCGGGGGCGCGCTCCATCCGGCTGCAACTCCCGAACTTCACGGTCATCGGGGCGACCACGCGCTACGCCATGATCAGCGCGCCCCTGCGCGACCGCTTCGGCTCCGTCTACCGGCTCGACTTCTACGACGTGGAGGCGCTCACGACGATCGTGCGCCGCTCGGCGGGCCTGCTCGGGGTCGATCTCGCGGACGAGGCGGCGGGCGAGATCGCGAGCCGCGCGCGGGGCACGCCCCGCGTCGCCAACCGCATCCTGCGGCGCGTGCGCGACTACGTGGAGGTGCGCGCGGGTGGGGTGGCGACGCTGGAGGCGACGCGCGAGGCGATCGACCTGCTGGAGGTGGACGCGCTCGGGCTCGACGTGAACGACCGCCGCCTCCTGCGCGCCCTCGTGGAACAGTTCGAAGGCGGGCCCGTGGGGCTGGAGACGATTGCCGCGGCCATCAGCGAGGAGTCGGACACGGTCTTCGACGTGTACGAGCCGTTCCTGCTGAAGCGCGGGCTGTTGAAGCGCACGCCGCGGGGCCGGATGGCCACGGCGGCCGCCTGGCGACACCTCGGGATCGACCCGCCGGCGACGGCCGGGGCGAGTTCGCAGGGCGAGCTGTGGAACGAGCCTGACGTAGACGAGAGGTTGTCCCTGAACACCCCCGCCGCCCATGATTAGCGCCGCCAACGGGAAGGCGGGGGAAACAGACGACGTGTTCCAACGAACGATTCTGCCCAACGGGCTGCGGATCATCACGAGCGAGATGCCGCAGACGCGTTCGGCCACGGTCAGCGTGTACGTGGGCGCGGGCAGCCGCTACGAGGTTGACGCGGAGGCGGGTCTTTCGCACTTCCTCGAGCACATGCTCTTCAAGGGCGCCTCGCGCCGCCCCACGGCGCAGGAGATCGCGGAGGCGATCGAGTCGGTCGGCGGGCTGCACAACGCCGCCACCGACCGCGAGCTGACGGTCTACTACGCGAAGACCCCCGACTTCGCCGCCCTCGAGACGATCGACATCCTCTCCGACATGGTGACGGCACCGGAGATGGACCCGGTCGAGCTCGAGAAGGAGCGCATGGTCATCCTGGAGGAGCTGTCTAGCGTGGAAGACAACCCCGGCGAGCTGGCCGCCATCCTCGCCGACGAGACGCTCTGGCCCGACCAGCCGCTCGGACGCAACATCGGCGGCGCGATGGAGACGGCGCGCTCGCTGCCGCTCTCGGCGGTCGAGCGCTACTTCCGGGCGCAGTACGTGCCCTCGAACATGGTCCTGTCGGTGGCGGGCAACATCACGCACGAGGCGGTGGTGGAGGCGGCCTCGCGCTGGCTCGGGCCCGCCCCCGAGGGCGAGGCCCACGCCTGGCACCCGGTCGAGCCGCGCGGCGAGTCCCCCCGCGTGGGCATCCGCACGAAGGCGACGGAGCAGGCCCACCTCTGCCTGACCTACCCGGCCCTCCCTCTCGGCCACGAGGACCAGTACGCCGCGGGGCTGGTAAGCGCCCTGCTGGGCGAGGGCATGTCGAGCCGCCTCTTCCTGGAGCTGCGCGAGGAGCGCGCGCTCGTCTACGACGTCCACTCCTACATGAGCGAGTACCGCGACGCGGGCGCCTTCACGGTCTACGCGGGCTGCGACCCCTCGAACGCGCGCGTGACCCTGGAGACCGCACGCGAGGAGATCGAGCGCTTCCTCTGCGACGCCGGCAACGAGGAGCTGGAGAAGGGGAAGCGGATGGTGGCGGGTCGCATCCAGCTGCGCATGGAGGACACGCGCTCGGTGGCCGCCTGGCTCGGCGGGCAGGAGCTCGTCCTCGACGAGGTGCTCACCGTCGACGAGGTGGTGGCGATGGTCGAAGGGGTCACGCTCGACGACCTCCGTCGCGTGGGCGGCGACCTCCTGCGGCCGGAGGCGGCGACGATCGCCGCCGTGGGGCCGTTCGAGGACGACTCGGTCTTCGCCGGCGTCATCTGATGGCTGGCGGCGTCCTGCTCTCGGTACACGTCGTGCCCGTGCTGGAGGGGCGCATCGTCGCCTTCGTGCTGGACCCGCCCGGACCGAAGGGCCGCTGGCTCCCCTGGACCGTGCTCGAGCAGGGCGCGAACCCCTACGAGATCGCCTCGACCATTGTCGACGAGTGGTGCGACGGCGCGATGTCGGACCTGCGCCTCGCCGACGTCATCTCGCGGGAGGGCGAGTATGGCTGGGAGCTGGCGGTCGTGTTCCGCGCCGAGCTTACGGCCCTGCCGGGCCACGAGCGGGGCGCCCCCCACGTCTGCGACGCGCAGGACCTCGCCGCCGTGCAGGGCTTCGAGGCGGTCGACCTGGAGCGCTGGCTGGAAGGCGGAGCGACACCGCCTGCGGCGGAGGGGGGCTCCTCGAAGCTCGTGTTCTAGTGGCTGGTGGCTAGTGGTTGGTGACTGGTCTCCGCCCCACTCAGCCGCGCGCCAGCGCGGCGCTCCACTCAGGCTGGCGAAGCCAGCCGCTCTTCTCAGCGACGCGCGCAGCGCGAAGCGCTCCACTCAGCGAGCGAAGCGAGCGCTCTCCTAGTACGCTACACGCCCCGCCGCGGGCCGGGCCCGCCGCGGCAACACGCTCAGGAGACACGCCATGTCCGATATCGCCAGCCGGGGGTACTCCAACCCCGATGTTCTCGTCAGCACCGACTGGGTCGCCGACAACCTCGATACCGCCGGAATCCGCATCGTCGAGTCCAACGAAGACCAGCTCCTCTACCCCGCCGGGCACATCCCCGGCGCCGTGCAGGTCGACTGGGCGGCGGACCTGAACGACCAGCTCCGCCGCGACTACCTGAACCGCGAGGGCTTCGAGGCGCTCATGTCGCGAAGCGGCATCGGGCAGGACACGACCGTCATCTTCTACGGCGACCGCAACAACTGGTGGGCCTGCTACGCCTACTGGGTGTTCCAGCTGTTCGGCCACAGCAACGCGAAGGTGATGGACGGCGGCCGCCAGAAGTGGGAGCAGGAGGGCCGAGACCTCGTGCGCGAGGTTCCCACCTACGACGCGACCGACTACTCCGCCCCCGAGCGCAACGACGCCCCCGTGCGCGCCTTCCGCGAGGACGTGCTCGCGCACCTCGATGCGGGCGGCCAGCTCGTGGACGTTCGCAGCCCACAGGAGTACTCCGGCGAGCGCCTGCACATGCCCGACTTCCCCAACGAGGGCGCCCTGCGCGGCGGCCACATCCCCACCGCTAGGAGCATCCCCTGGGCGCGCGCGGCCAACCCCGAGGACGGCACCTTCAAGACCGCCGCCGAGCTGCAGGAGATTTACCTGAACGAGCAGGGGCTCTCGCCCGACGGCGACACGATCGCCTACTGCCGCATCGGTGAGCGCAGCAGCCACACGTGGTTCGTGCTCACGCACCTGCTCGGCTTCGGGAACGTCCGCAACTACGACGGCTCCTGGACCGAGTGGGGCAACCTGGTGAACGTGCCCATCGAGAAGTGACCCACGAGGGCATCCCCCAGCCACTCGCGGACCTGCTCGACGAGTTCTCGTTCCTTGAGCGCGGCGAACGCGTCGACTACCTGATCGAGTACGCCGACCAGTTCGAGCCGGTGCCCGAGCGCGTCGCCGTGCGCCCCTTCCCGGAGGAGCGGCGCGTGAAACGCTGCGAATCGCAGGCGTACGTGTGGGCCGAGGACACGGACAACGGCGCCCAGAAGTACTGGTTCGCCGTCGAGAACCCGCAGGGCATCTCCGCCATGTCCTTCTGCGCCATCCTCGACGACACCATCTCGGGGGCGTCGCTCGACGAGGTGCTGCGCATCCCCGGCGACGTCGTCTTCGACATCTACGGTCGCGAAGTCTCGATGGGCAAGGGCGAGGGGCTGCTCGGCATTCTCACGTCGGTGCAGGCCTTTGCCCGCGAGGCGGCCGGTCGCCAGGGAGCCTGACCCCATGCCGGAGATCCCCGACCTCGAGGCGATCCGCGGCTTCCTGAACGAGCGGCTGCCCGGCCAGACCGTCGAGTCGGTCGAGGTCAAGATTCCCCACGTCGTGAGGACGGGCGCGAACGCGCTCGCGGAGTCGCTCCCGGGGGACGCCTTCGGGGAGACGGAGCGGCACGGGAAGTTCCTGCTCTTCACCCTCGCCTCGGGGCGGGTGCTCGCCATCAACCCGATGCTCACGGGCCGCTTCCAGTACGCCCCGCCGGACGCCAAGCGCCAGGGTCGGACGTGCCTGCGCCTGTCGCTCTCGGGCGGCATGGAGCTGCGCTACGCGGACTTCCGCGTCATGGGACGCATCTACCTGCTACCGCTGGAGGAGATCGAGGCGATCCCGAACTGGACCGCGGGCGGCCCCGACCTCCTCGACCCCGCCCTCACGGAGGAGGTCTGGCTGGAGCGCATCGCCAAGTACCGGGGGCGCATCAAGAACATCCTCACCAAGGCCGAGTTCGTGCAGGGCGTCGGCAACGCTTACAGCGACGAGATCCTGTGGGAGGCGCGCATCAACCCCTTTACCGCCCGGAAGGACCTGGAGGAGGACGACCTGCGCCGCCTGTTCACCTCGGCGCGCGAGGTGATGGCCTGGGCGACTCCGCTCGCCCGCGAGCGCATGGTGAAGGGCGAGTCGCTCGACTACCGCGAGCGGCGCGACTTCTTCCGCGTCCACCGCCTCGGCGGCGACGCCCACTGCCCGCGCGACGGGGCCAGGATCACGGACATCGAGGCGAGCAAGAAGGTGACGAGCTTCTGCCGCACCTGCCAGCCGGGCGGCCCGGCCTTCTCCTAGGCCGCGCCGCGTAAGGGCAGAGGCCACTACACTGCCGCACGCCATGGAACCAGAATCCCGCTACGTCACCTCGCAACGCGTGCAGTTGCACTACGTCGTCTGGGGGGAGGCGGACAAGCCGCCGCTCATCCTGCTGCACGGAGGGCGCGACCACGCCCGCTCGTGGGACCGTACCGCCCTCGCGCTCATCGACCGCTACCAGGTGTTCGCGGTCGACCTGCGCGGCCACGGCGACTCCGACTGGGCGCTCGGGGGGAACTACTCGATCATCGACTACGCACTCGACCTGCACGCCGTCGTGGGGGAGATCGGGCGGACGCCGGTCACGCTCGTGGCGCACTCCCTCGGGGGCAGTATCGCCCTGCAGTACGCGGGCACCGTGCCCGAGAACGTACACGCCGTTGTCAGCATCGAGGGGCTGGGCCGGCTGCCGTGGGCGGGGGAACAGCACCGCCCCGCGCACGCGCGCATGCGCGAGTGGCTGGCTGATATGCGCGAGCTGGCCGGCCGCGAGCCGCGAATCTACCCGACATTCGAGGATGCCGAGACGCGCATGCGCGAGGCGAACTCGCACCTCTCGCCCGAGCTGGCCCACCACCTGACCGTGCACGGGGTGCGCGAGGTGGAGGGTGGCTACGTGTGGAAGTTCGACAACCACGTGCGCTCGCGTTCGCCCTACGAGTTCAACATGGAGGACGCGCGCGACATCTGGAACCAGATACGGGCGCCCCTCCTCTTCATCCAGGGGGCGGAGAGCTGGGGGAAGCAGGACGCGGCCGACTACAGCGCGTTCCACAACTTCCGCGCCGAGACGGTCGGGGATGCGGGCCACTGGGTCCACCACGACCAGTTCGACCGGTTCCTGGAGCTGGTCGAGGGGTTCCTCACGGAGACGGGGGGCTAGGCGCGGGGCTCTGAGCCCTGAAGCGGTCAGCTCATCAGCGGGCCGATGGCGGCGAACGCCCCGATGAGGACTCCGCCCTGGATGAGGAGCGCCCGATAGAGAATTGCCTGCGTCATGAGGTTCTCGGTCCCGTTGCGCCTGAGGAGGCCGTCTCCGCCCGCGTCCTGCGAGCGAGGGTGAGGCGGTACTCCTGTTCGAGCCCGAGCCAGATGTGCGCCGGAGTCCCGAGCACGGCCTCGAGGTCGAGTGCGGTCTCGGCCGTAATCGCCTTCTTTCCCCGGACGATCTCATTGATGACCTGGCGGGGACGACCCAGCCGGCGTGCGAACTCAGCCTGGCTGATACCGAGGTCGTCGAGGTGCTCCTGCAGGAACTCCCCGGGTGGGATGGCAGCGTCGGAATGGAGTGGGGGCGCCGTCGCGAGCTTAGCCATGATAGTCAACGACCTCCTCAACGGTGATTGCGTTTGGGCCTGTGATCGCGAACACCAACCGGACCTGTCCAGTCAGGCGTATGGCGTATTGACCGGCCCTGTCTCCAGAGAGCGGGTGGAAGCGGAGGGGAGGTATGTCCGCCAGCTCATCGAAGTCCCGTACCTGCATCAGGATGTTCACTCGCTCGATGTAGCGCCGTCCAACGTATGGCCCCCACGTGCGAGTGGCCAAGCTTTCCTGCATGTAGCATCGCTCCAGCCGGCGAGTCCTGAAGGAGACCCGCACTCTTCCTCCTTCACCGAATACAGTAGTCAGTGGTCCACTGACAGTCAAGGAAAAGGTGACACCTGGATAACACGATGCCCGTAGCGCGCCCTTTGCTATCCTCGACGCGATGTCCAACCGGCAGGCG
>VXRS01000292.1:0-4463 GCA_009838385.1 Dehalococcoidia bacterium
GTGTTCGTAGCGGTCGAGGTGCGGGACGAAGCGGGGGAGCTGGCGGCGGCGGGCCGCGTGACGTACGCGATCGCGCGGCGGCGGTAAGCACCGGCAGGTCCGGCGCCTGCTATCGTGAGGGGGCGGCCCCGGCATGGGGCGAGGAGGGGCGCCGGTGGGTGCGAAGGACTTCCAGAACCTGACGGAGATGGCCGAGCTCGACGCGCTGTTCGAGCGCTCCCGCGAGAGCGACATCGTGCTGTTCCTGCACGACTACTGGTGCCCGATCTCGAGCCGCGCCTACGACGAGATGTCGCTGGTGGAGGGCGAGATCGCACTCATCGACGTGTCCGAGGGGCGCGATCTGACCCGCTCGATCGAGACGCGCACGGGCGTGAAGCACGAGTCGCCGCAGGTGCTGATCCTGCGGGATGCGCGGGCGCGGTGGGCGGCCTCGCACGGGAGCATCACGCACGAGGCGGTGGGCGAAGCGATCGGAGCTTCGTAGGGAGCAAGGCGGGGGCGAGAGGTGGTCAGCGCGACTCGCGCAGGCTCTCGCTGCTGCGGTCGAGCGCTTCGAGGACGGTACGAATATCGGCCTGCAGCCGCTCGATGACGCTGACGGCGTAGCGGTCGGCATCCTGGAGCTGGCTGGCGGCGGCCTCGGCGGCCTCGCTCAGGTGGGCGGCGGCGGTGGCGTCGGCATCGGCGACGGTCTGCCGGGCGCGCGCCTCGGCGTCCATGATGATGTCCTGGCTGCGCTGTTGCGCTTCCTGCACCACCGAAGTCTCGCTCACCAGGTGCGCGCGCTGCCGCTCGGCTTCCTCGATGACGGCCTGTCCGTGCTCCTTGGCGTCGCGCAGGAGTTGCTCGCGTTGTTCGAGCACCTGGGCGGCCTGGCGGACGTTGTCGGGAACGGCGAGACGCAGTTGGTCGACGAGGTCGAGGATGGCGCGGCGCTCGACGACAAGGTTGCCGCCCACGGGCAGGCGACGCGCGTCCACAACGAGGGTCTCAAGACGGGCGATGAGATCGAGGAGTTCCACGGGGGCCTCCCCCGGTCAGGCCTGGAGGCCGACCCGCTCGCGTATGGCGGCCCGCACGTGGTCCGGGACCAGGCCGTCCACGTCGTAGCCAAGCTGGGAGACCTCGCGCACGCGGCTGGCGCTCACGTAGATGTACTCGTGGTTCGTCATCAGGTAGACGGACTCGATCGACGGCGCCATCTTGCGGTTCATGAGGGCCATGTCGAACTCGTACTCGAAGTCGCCGCCGCCGCGGATACCGCGCACGATCGCGACGGCGCCCCGGTTCTTGGCGAACTCGACGGTGAGTCCCTCGAGCATCTCGACCTCGACGTTGGGAAGCTCCTTGACGGCTTCGCGGAAGAGCTCGATGCGCTCCTCGCAGGTGAACATGGTGCTCTTCTCGCGCCCGCGGATGACCGCGACGATTACCTCATCAAAGAGGCCGGTCATGCGCTTGACGAGATCGAGGTGCCCGTTGGTGACGGGATCGAATGCACCCGGGAATATCGCGGTTCTCATTCACCCTCCAAGGCCACGAAGAACGCCACGGCGGTATCGCCGTAGACCCGCCGATCGGACAAATTGAGGCCGAGCGGGCGTTCTGGAGGATTGTATCGGCTCCGGTGCTCATAGACGACCAGACCGCCCTCGGCGAGGAGCGCCCCGACCCCGCTGAGCGTGGGCAGCCCCTGCTCGGAGTCGTAGGGCGGGTCGAGGAAGATGAGGTCGAAGGGGCCGTCGGCGGCATCGAGGGCGCCCGGCAGGGCGCCCCGAACGACGGACCCTCGTTCGGCCATCTCGGCGCGGGCGAGGCTCTGGACGATGGCGCGAGCGGACGATCGGTGGTTCTCGATGAAGACGGCCCGGCCCGCCCCCCGGCTGAGAGCTTCGATGCCGAGGGCTCCCGTGCCGGCGAAGAGGTCGAGGACGGCGGCATCCTCGATGCGCGTGGCGAGCACGTTGAAGATGGCCTCGCGCACGCGGGCGCTGGTGGGGCGCAGGCGGGCGCCGCCCGGCTCGGCCAGCTGGAAGCCGCGCAAGGCGCCGCCGGTCACGCGGACGCGGGTTTGCGGCACTCAGGGCGCCTCCTCGGGCTCTTCGGTTTCGGCCGGGGGAAGGGCGAGCACGATGCGGCTCTCGAAGCGCTCGACGCCATCGCTGAGGGTGAGGGTGACGGTGTAGGAGCCCGCCTCCAGCGGGGTCTGCCAGGTGACGAGGCCGCGATCACCGCCGACGAGGCTGCCGGCCGTGACCTCCCACTGCGGCAGGAGGTGGGAGTGGCTGGGCTGCAGGAGCACGGGCTGCCCAGACGCCACAAAGGGTTCGACGGCGATCCAGATGTTGCCGAGGAAGTCGTTGTCGCTGGAGTCTTCCACCGCGAGGCCACCGAGGTTGAAGACGCTCACGAACTCGAGCTTGAAGCCCGCGCTGAAGGAATTCTCGAGCCAGACGGTGCGGCCGCCGTTGAGCTTGTAGGTGAAGGCGACGGTCGCCGTCTCCGCCTGCCAGCGGAGGCCGCTCAGTCCCTCGTCGCGGTCGATATTGACGCCCACGATCTGGACGTCGCTGCCTGCCACCAGGCTCTCGCTGCGGATGCCGAGTTTGCTGGCGATCGTCATCGCCTCGGCAAGGGTGAGCGGGCGGATGCCGTCTCCCGACTTCTCCGAGGCGTACGGCGTGATGGTGAGGATCACCTTGCCGGGATCGACCACGGAGGTGATGTGGTCCAGCACCTCGGGCATGTGCAGGCGGTAGGTGCTCTGGTCGCGAACCGGGGCGATCTTGATGAGGTCCGCCGACTCCCCGAGGGCGGCCCAGTCGTACGCCCCCTCGTCGATGCGGTCGATGGCCTTGAGGGGAGCGGGGAGGGTGAGGGTGAGCGTCTTGCCCTGTGAGTGCAGCCCTTCGGCCAGCTCGGAGATGAAGAGGGTGAAGGAGGTGCGGTGGTCGGCGCGCAGATCCAGGTAGGCGATGTCGATGCCGGAGAGGCGGTGGGCGGCGACCCGCTGGAGGATCTGCTGCACGTGGTTCGTGCGATCGGCCCCGGTCGACAGGATGTTATCGACGCTGGGGACGGTTCCGTCGATCTCGGCGGAAGCGGAGATGACGGGGTAGTGGACGGCCGTGGTCGGCGGACGCGGGCTGGGCTGGCCCCGGAGGGAGCCGTCGGGCGCGGGCGTGAAGTCGAGCGTGTGGACAACGGTCGCGAGGAGGGCGGCGGTGGGGTGGAGGGTGTCACCCGGCGCCAGGTAGGCGACCACCTGGCGTCCCTCGTTCAACCGCCGGAACACCGCAAGGAAGCGGGGGGGATCGGCGAAGATGCCGGTGGCCCGCTCGCCGGTCTCATCGAGGGCGGCGCTGGCGACGGGCTCCCAAATCTGGCTCTCGGCGTTGTAGCCGTAGAAGCTCAGACCGCGGCCATCCATCGTCGGGACTTCGAGGGGAATCGTGATCTGCAGGTCGAAGCCGTCGGGGAGGGGCTCCGCGTTCGGGTTCCGCTCGAATAGCCTGCTGTGCAGGTCGAAGTCGGCGGGGATGTCGATCTCGGAGGCGGTGGCCTCGCAGTAGGCATCGGTGCACTCTCCGGGCGAGCGACCGAAGAAGAACCAGATGAGCACGCCGACGGCGATGACGGCGATCGCGATGACCGCCAGAACCACGAAGCGCACGGGTGACGGGCGGCGACCGTCCGAGAAGGCCGAGCGCTGCACCGCTCCCCCGGCATAGCCGCGGCGGGGTCCGGGCCGGATCACCGCGCCCCACCCACGGGAAACGCCGGGCGAGCACAGACCCAACGTTCGAGCGTGAAGGCAAGCAGCGGAAGCATCAGGAGCGATTATCGCCTACCAGCGCCCAACATCCAGAGCGGGGAAGGGGCGGGCGTCGGTGCGGTATACTTGCTATTCCGCGAGCGGCCTCCCCGGAGGCGGCTCGCGTTCGTGAAGGCAGCAAAATCATGTCACAAGATCCAGTGCCGATGACCGAGGAAGGCGTGGCCAGGCTCCACGAGGAGCTTGAGGGCCTGAAGGCCGATCGCAAGACCGTCGCGGACCACATCCACAAGGCCCGCGAGCTGGGCACGAGCCAGAACGACGCCGAGTACGACAACGCGAAACAGGAGCAGAGCCTGCTCGAAGGGAAGATCCTCAACCTGGAGGACCTCCTGCGACGGGCGGTCATCATCGACGAGGAGGGCGCGCATCACGCCTCGCGCGTGGTGGTGGGGAGCGGCGTGAAGGTGCGGCAGGGCCGCAAGACCCTGCACTACCAAATCGTCGGTCCGCCGGAAGCGAACGCCGCCGAAGGCCGCATCTCGAACGAATCGCCCATCGGCGCGGCCCTGCTCGGGCGAGCCAGGGGCGACGAAGTCGAGATCACGGTGCCGAGCGGCGTCATCAAGCTGAAGGTGCTCGAAATCGACTAGCGAGGCGGCGCCACGGGTACATCCGGAGAGGG
>VXRS01000292.1:4563-9434 GCA_009838385.1 Dehalococcoidia bacterium
TGAAGGTGCTCGAAATCGACTAGCGAGGCGGCGCCACGGGTACATCCGGAGAGGGTCGCCAACCGGTGGCCCTCTTTGCTGTATGAAGAGGACTGAGACGAGCATGGGCGAGGAACAGGGAACGCAGGCATCGGAGGAGGCCCCCGCGGGAACGGGGGCGGAGAGCCTTCGCGTGCAGCGCGTTGAGCGCGCGGAGCAGCTTCGCGCCGCGGGTCTCGACCCCTACCCCCCTCGCATCGAACGGACGCACACGAACGCCGAGGTCGACGCACTTCTGGAAGGCGTCGAAAGCGGGGAGGAACCGGAACTCGACCCGGTCGCGATCGTCGGGCGGGTGGTTGCGCAGCGGGGGATGGGCCGTGCGAGCTTCCTCGACGTTGTCGACGGGAGCGGCCGTCTGCAAGTTCTGATTCGCAAGAACGCGGTTGGGGACGAGGCGTACGAGCGGCTTAAGCTGCTCGACCTGGGTGATTTCGTGGCCGTACAGGGTTCGCCCATGCGCACGCGTACGGGCGAAGCGACGGTGGGAGCGACCTCGTGGCAGGTGATCACAAAGGCGCTGCGGGCGCCGCCGGAGAAGTTCCACGGCCTGACCGACGTCGAGATCCGCCAG
Organism: Dehalococcoidia bacterium; assembly: GCA_009838385.1. Next base: position 5,177 of record VXRS01000292.1, read on the forward strand.
CGCCAGCGATACCTGGACCTGCTCGCCAACGAGGAGGTTCGGGATACGTTTCGGGTACGGAGCCGGATCGTGGCGGCGGTTCGACGCCACCTCGACGAACGCGGCTTTCTCGAGGTGGAGACTCCAGTGCTACAGGAGGAGGCGGGGGGCGCGGCGGCGCGGCCGTTCGAGACGCACTCGCAGGCCCTCGGCGAAGCGCGCGCGCTGCGCATCAGCCTGGAGCTGCACCTGAAGCGGCTGCTCGTGGGCGGCTACGAGCGCGTCTACGAGATCGGTCGCATCTTCCGGAACGAGGGGTTCAGCCAGCGGCACAACCCCGAGTTCACAATGCTGGAGCTGTACGAGGCGTACGGCGACTACGGCACGATCGCGACCCTGCTCGAGGAGCTGATCAGCGGCGTAGCGCAGGAGGTGCTGGGGACGACGACCGTGTCCTTCGGCGGGCACGAGATCGACTTCCGTCCGCCCTGGCGACGAATCGGCTACCACGAAGCGCTGCGCGAGTACGGCGACCTCGACCTCGATGAGTTTGGCGACACCGAGGCGCTGCGCGAGGAGCTGCGGAGGCGGGGCCTCGATGCGCCCTCCGAGGCCAGCCGGGGCAAGCTGATCGACATCGCCGCGAGCGCCCTCGTCGAGCCGCACCTGATCCAGCCCACGTTCCTGCTGGACTACCCGATCGAGCTCTCGCCGCTGGCAAAGCGGAAGGCTGGCGTGGAAGGCGTGGTCGAGCGATTCGAGGCGTTCGCCGGCGGCTTCGAGTTCGCGAACGCCTACTCCGAGTTGAACGATCCGGTGGACCAGCGCGAGCGGTTCGAAGCGCAGCAGGCCTTGCGGATGGCCGGCGACGACGAGGTGGAGCTGGCGGATGAGGACTTCCTGCTGGCGCTCGAGCACGGGATGCCGCCAGCGGGCGGCCTCGGGTTCGGGATCGACCGGCTGGTGATGCTGCTCACGGGCCAGACGAGCATCCGCGAGGTGATCCTCTTCCCGCAGCACCGCAGCCTCGCGGGTCAGGACGAGGAGTGACGAAGCCACTCGAGCGCCACCACACGAGCACCGCTTACGTGGTTGCGGGGGATCGAACGCTCCTGCTCTGGCACCCCAGGCTGGGGATGTGGCTGGCACCCGGAGGACACAGCGAGGCGAACGAGGACCCGGTGCAGGCAGCGCTTCGTGAAGCGCGCGAGGAGTCGGGCCTGGAGGTCGAGGTGATTCCGCCCCACGACCTGCTGACGGTTAGCGAGCCCGCCGTGCTGCCTCCCCCGGCCGTGATCCTGATCGAGGACATCGTGCGGGACGACCAGCCCTTCCACCAGCACATCGACCACGTTTACTTCACGCGCGCGACGGAGGCGGTCGACTTCGAGGCGCCCATCCCACATGGCCCCTGCCGGTGGGTCGACCGGGAGACGCTGGCAAACGCGTTTTCGCTCCCCGCGCCCGATGGTAGGCTCGTGCCCGTGGCGGAAGACGTTCGACTGCTCGGGGTGCGGGCGCTGGATGCGGCGGCGGAGGCAGGACAACGATGCTGAGCGCCCAGTTCATCCGCGAGAACCTCGCCCGGGTCAGGAGCGACATCGCCGCCCGCGGGGCGGACGCTCCCATCGACGCGATTCTGACTTTCGACGAGCAGCGGCGGGCCCTAATCGGCCAGGTCGAGGGGCTGCGCGCCGAGCGCAACACGGCCAGCAAGGCGATCGGCCAGACGCAGGACGCGGAGGAGCGCACCCAGCGCATCGAAGCGGCGCGGGCGCTGGGGGACAGGCTGGACGGTCTTGAGCAGCAGCTCCGGGAGACGGAAGCGTCGCTGCAGGACGCGCTCTACGAGGTTCCCAACATCCTCGATCCAACTGCGCCGCACGGGGCCGACGAGAGCGAGAACGTGGTTGTCGACACGGCGGGGGTGTTCCGCGAGTTCGACTTCGAGCCGCGCCCACACTGGGAGGTGGGGGAAGCGCTCGACGGGATCGACTTCGCGCGCGGGGTGAAGATGTCGGGTACGCGCTTCTTCGTCCTGCGCGGGGCGACGGCGCGCCTCCACCGAGCACTGACCCAGTGGATGATCGACTGGCACGTAGCCGCCGGCTTCGAGGAGCACTACCTGCCCTACATGCTCACGGAGGAGTCGTTCGTGGCCTCCGGGCACCTGCCGAAGTTCCGGGAGAACCTGTACCAGGACACCGAAGAGGACTACCTCTTCATTCCCACCGCCGAGGCGCCCTTCGCGAACCTCTACCGCGACGAGATCCTCGATCCCGGCCTGCTGCCGCTCCGGTTCGTCTCGCACACACCTTGCTTCCGTCGCGAGAAGATGAGCGCGGGGCGCGAGACGCGCGGGCTGAAGCGCGTACACCAGTTCGAGAAGGTCGAGATGTTCTCGTTCTGCGAGCCTGAGCAGAGCGGCGCCGAGCTCGATCTACTCGTGTCCCGGGCGCGTTCGATCCCGGAAGAGCTGGGCATCCCCTACCGCGTCCTCGAACTCTGCAGCGGCGACCTCGACTTCAAGGCGTCGAAGGGCTTCGACATCGACATGTGGGCCCCGGGGCAGGAGGAGTGGATGGAGGTGAGCTCCGTCTCCAACACCTTCGACTTCCAGGCGCGCCGGGCGCGGGTGCGCTACCGGCCCGAGGCGGGCGCACGGCCACGCTTCCCGCACATGCTGAATGGGTCGGGCCTGGCCCCCGGACGGGCGCTCATCGCCGTCATCGAGAACTACCAGCAGGAGGACGGCGCGGTGACCGTCCCGGACGTGCTCCAGCCCTATATGGGCGGCCTGACGCGAATCGAGCCGGAGGCGTCGGCCTAGCTGCCGCCGCCGGCCGTGTCCGAAGTCGCGCCGTTGGCCCCGGCGACGGGGCCCTCGAGCACCTCGTCGATGAGGCCGTATTCCTTGGCCGCCTCGGCGTCGAGCCAGAAGTCGCGGTCGGTGTCGCGCTCGATGCGTTCCATCGGCTGACCGGTCTGCTCGTGGATGATGTTGCGGAGGATGGCCTGGAGGCGCAGCGTCTCCCGGGCCTGGATTTCGATATCGGAAGCCTGGCCCTCGGCGCCGCCCATCACCTGGTGGAGGTGGACGGTGGCGTTGGGGAGGGCGGTGCGCTTGCCCTTGGCGCCGCCGGTGAGGAGCACCGTGCCCATGCTGGCCGCGAGGCCGATGCAGACGGTGGCGACATCGGGGCGGATGAGCTGCATCGTGTCGTAGATGGCGAGGCCCGCGGTGACGCTGCCGCCGGGGCTGTTCACGTAGAGGGTCACGTCCTTCTCGTCGTCCTCGCGATCGAGGTAGAGGAGCTGGGCGATGATGATGTTCGCGACCATCGCGTCGATGGGCGTGCCGAGGAAGACGATGCGCTCCTTGAGGAGGAGGGAGTAGATGTCGTAGGCGCGCTCGCGGCGTCCATCGGACTCGATGACGAGGGGCATGATGTCGCGGATGGGATCAAGGCTCACGTAGGCACTCCCGGCGGTAGTCCCTCCAGTTTGCTAGGCCCGATCCGTGCGAACAATCCGGGGGACCGTGCCCGAGGCGAACGGGCAGGCTAGACTGGCGCCATGAAGATCTGTCCGTCGTGTGGACACGAGAACCTGAACGTGTACGCCTACTGCCAGGCATGCGGTCGCGGTTTCGCGGATCTGGAGGATTCTGGGAGCGCCGACAAGGGCCCGAATCCACGCGTACAGGCGTTCCTGAACTGGCTGCGCGGCCGGCGCCCGACGGCTGCGTAGGCGAAGCTCCCCCGATCTCTCCGCCCACTCTGCTAGCCTCGATCGCGTGCAGACAGCACGGGAACGGTTCGCGCGCATCGCGGACAGCTACGACCGGGGAGCCGCCGCCTACGCACAGATGGGCGAGGCTTCGGGACGCGACTGGTTCGCCGAGCCGCAGCGGCGACTGCGGGAGCTGCTCCCGCCGGGAGCGCGCGTGCTCGACATCGGGTGCGGGCCGGGGCTGGAGATGGCCGACTTGCGGGAGCTGGACCTCGATCCAGTAGGGCTGGATGTCTCGCGGGGGCAGCTGCAGATCGCCCGGAAGCGGCTCCCTTCCGCAGCGCTTATTCGAGGAACTGCACTGACGCTGCCGTTCCGGGCAGGGACCTTCGATGGAGTGTGGGCGTCAGCCTCGCTCCTGCACCTAGCGCGCGAGGATGCGGCACGGGGACTGGCCGAAATCCGGCGCGTCCTGGTGGACGATGGGGCCTGCTATTGTTCCATCCAGCGGGGGAGCGGTGAGGGGTGGACACGAGGCCTGTCGCTT